>JAKAHF010000393.1 GCA_021815245.1 Actinomycetes bacterium | reverse complement strand
CTTCGATCATCTCATCTCGCTCATCGGCGATCACCTGCCCGAGCGTCCGTCGGCGCCGTTCGCGGTAGTGGCCCACCTCGTCTCGCATACTCATGGACACCGGCTGCGCGTCAAGACGGCGCTCGCCGAAGGCCGGGGTCTGCATACCGTGACCAGCCTGTGGCCGTCGGCCGGCTTCGACGAACGCGAAGCCTGGGAGATGTACGGCATCCCCTTCGCCGACCATCCCGACCTGCGCCGGCTGCTCACCACCGACGACTTCGAAGGCTTTCCCATGCGCAAGGACTTCCCCCTGGAGGGGACCGTGGGGGGCCGTATCCGTACCGACCTGCGGGGCAAGATCTAGATGAGCGACGATCACGGGCACAGTGAGACCGGCGTGACCGAGACGATCAGCGCACAGGCGCGGCCCACGCTCGAGCAGTTGAAGGAGCGCAAGGCCGCCAGCCGCACCTACTCGGAGCGCACCAGCGAGCTCATGACGCTCAACATGGGCCCGCATCATCCATCGATGCACGGTGTCTACCGCATCGAGATCGACCTTGACGGTGAGATCGTCGTGGCCGTGAGACCCGAGATCGGCAACCTGCATCGCGGGCTCGAGAAGCTCTGCGAGCATCGCAACTACCACCAGATCATCCCGCTCACCGACAGGTTGGACTACCTGAGCGGCTTCAGTATGAACCACGGCTTCTGCGAAGCGGCCGAGAAGCTCATGGGTGTCGAGGTGCCGCCACGCGGGCGCTACATCCGCACCATCGCGGCCGAGCTGTGCAGGCTGGCCAACCACATCATGTGGCTGGGCGTCCATATCATGGACTTGGGCACGCAGACTTTCTTCACCATCTGCTTCCGCGACCGCGAGTATGTGCTCGATCTCTTCGAGATGCTGTGCGGCGCCCGGCTGACGCACTCGTTCGGGCGCATCGGCGGAGTGGCCAAAGACCTGCCCGACGGTTTCGACCATCGCTGCCGTAAGGTCATCGACTTCATTCCCAAGCGCCTTGCCGAGTTCGAGCGCATCATCAAGCACAACCGCATCTACCTGAAGCGGGCCAAGAACGTGGGCATCTTCACCTCCGAGGATTGCTACGCCTGGCGTGTGACGGGACCCTCGCTCCGCGCCGCGGGCGTCGCCCGCGACCTTCGCAAGGACGAACCGTACGCCGCCTACCCCGAGGTCGACTTCGAGGTGGCCGTCGAATACAACGCCGACGTGTACGACCGCTTCCTCGTGCGCATGAAAGAGATGCGCGAGTCGTGCAAGATCATCCGTCAGTGCCTCGACCAGATGCCCGGCGGCGACTACATAGCTCACGACATGGCGCACGTACTGCCGCGCAAGACAGAGGTCATGCGTGACTCCGGCGCCATGATCCAGGACTTCTACCAGGTGTTCAGGGGACCGCAGGCGCCCAAGGGAGAGGTCTACGTGGCTACGGAAGCCCCCAAGGGCGAGATGTCGGTGTACATCAGGTCGGAGGGCGGCGCGCAGCCCGCCCGCGTGCGTTTCTCGACGCCGAGCTTCTATCACGGGCAGGCGGTGCCGCCCCTGGTGGAGGGTGAGATGGTGTCGGACCTCATCGCCATCTTCGCGAGCGTCGACGTCGTACTGGGAGACTGCGACCGATGAGTGGTTGCCGGACATGAGCGATCCCATAGCTCAGCTCATATTCCTCATCATCAAGGCGATCTTGATGCCGGTGCTCGTCATCATGATCGTGGCCTTCGCCATCTACTTCGAGCGCAAGTTCGCGGGCTTCTTCGCCCAGCGCGTCGGGCCCACCTATGTCGGTCCGGCGGGCGCGTTCCAGTCGTTCATGGACATCTTCAAGCTGCTCTCCAAAGAGGACCTCATCCCCGAACAGGCCGACAAGCGCGTGTTCAAACTCGCGCCCTACCTGCTCTTCGTGCCGGCCTTCCTGGTGATGGCGGTGCTGCCGTTCGGGCCGGTCGGGGGCGAACCCAACCTCTTCGGATATCGGTTCGACTACGTCATCGCCAACTTCGACGCCGCGGTCGTGCTGTTCCTTGCCATGGGCGCCATGGCGGTCTACGGAGTGGTGCTCGGCGGTTGGTCGTCCAACAGCAAGTACTCGCTGCTGGGGGGTCTGAGGGCGGGCGCCCAGATGATCTCCTACGAGTTGGCCATGGGCTTCTCGGTGGTGGGTGTCATGCTGATGGCCGGCTCGATGAGCTTCGTCGACATCGTCGACGGTCAGCGGGGCAATTTCTGGCACTGGTACTTCATCCCGCAGATAGTGGGCGGCCTGATCTTCTTCGTGGCCAGCATCGCCGAGCTCAACCGCACACCGTTCGACCTCGCCGAGGCCGAGCAGGAGTTGGTGGCGGGCCACCTCACCGAGTACTCGGGCATGCGGTGGGGCATGTTCATGTTCGCGGAGTACGTCAACTTGGTCGTCGTTTCGGCCGTGGTCTCGACCATGTACTTCGGCGGCTGGCGGGCGCCGTTCACGGTGCTCGACTTCATACCCGGGCCGATTTGGCTCTTCCTCAAAATCATCTTCTTCGTCTTCATGTATATGTGGGTGCGGTGGACGATCATCCGCTACCGCTACAACCAGTTGATGTCCATCGGCTGGAAGGTGCTGCTGCCCCTCTCGCTCGCCAACCTGGTCGTCACGGCCATCATCATCAACCTGGTGAACTGATATGGGCCTCATAGACGTCATCAAGACCGGCACGTTCTTCGACATCCTCAAGGGCATGTCGGTGACCGGCTCCTACTTTGTGAGCGAGAAGGTCACCGTCGAATACCCGTGGGAGAAGCCCGCGACCTATCCGCGGTTCAGGGGAGCGCACGCGCTGCTGAGCGACCCCGATACCGGCGATACGAAGTGTGTGGCCTGCATGCTGTGCGCGACCATCTGCCCATCGCGGTGCATACACATCACCGGTGACGTGACGCCGGAGGGCCGCAGCCGGCCCGCGACGTTCGACCTCGATCTGTCGCGCTGCATCTTCTGCGGTCTCTGCGAAGAGGTCTGTCCTGTGGCGGCGATCGTCATGACCAAGGAGTACGAGCTCGCCACCTTCGACAAGAACGAGTTCTGGCTGACCAAAGAACGGTTGCTCGCCAATGAGAAGAACGCTGGCAAAGAAGTGTTCGTGCTCTCCGATGAAGAGCCCGTGCTCGCGCTGAGCGAGGCGCGCGGCGCTCTCGGTCCGGGGCTGCCGTTGGACCTCGGGGCGCAGCAGGCGCTCTATGAGACCGAACCGGCACGTCGGCCGCGGCCCGACGTCGAGGTGCCCGCGACTTCGAAGCCCGAAGACCCCGCGGCCTTGCCTCCCGGCATGGCCGAAGGCAGGCGCATCATCGCCAAAGTGGCTTCGAAGCGGAAAGGGATGCTGCCGTGACGGTGTCGAAGGTGCTCTTCATCATCTTCGGAGTGCTGGCGGTCGTCGGCGGCGTCGGCGCGATCACCCGCAGGAACATCGTTCACGCGCTCCTCTTCCTCGTCTTCACGTTCCTCAACGTGGCGGTGATCTTCTTCCTCACGCAGGCCTACTTCCTCGCCGTGGTACAGATCCTCGTGTACGCCGGCGCCATCATGGTGCTGTTCATCTTCGTGATCATGCTGCTCAACCTGCGCACGTTCGGCGAAGAGGAGCAGACCCATCGCAAGCAGAGTCTGATCGCTCTGGTCATCGCCATCCTCGTGCTGTCCGAGTTCGTGGCCGTGCTCTGAGGTCTGACTTTCACCTCCGCCAACGGTCGCATGTTGCCCGACGTCATAA
>JAKAHF010000392.1 GCA_021815245.1 Actinomycetes bacterium | reverse complement strand
CGTGCTCTACGCGGGTGGCGACAAGTGGGCCTACCCCACCATCTACGAGGCACCCTACACGGGCGCGGTGGTCCGCCTCGTCAGCCGCTACCTGGGAGACGAGTACGTGCCGCGGCGGCGCAAGGCGCTGAGCGCGTCCACCCTGCTCCTCGACAACCCGACCGCCAAGACCACCAACGGCACCGACCTGGCCGATGCTTGGACCCGCTCCACCAGCATCGCGGGCTACCTGGGCGACAACTACCAGGTGCAGGCCGGCACGAGCGCCACCTCGTGGGCCCGCTGGACCCCGCGCTTCCCCACGAGCGGATACTACGACGTCTACCTCCGTTGGACGGCCGCGCCCAACCGCGCCACCAACGCCCGGGTGACCATCAACACGCCCCAGGGCCAGTACGTGAAGTACGTCGATCAGACAAGGCAGAACGCCACCTGGGTGTTGCTGGGCCGCTACTACGTCAACGCCGGGTACAACACCGGCTCGGGGAGCGTCGCCATCCACGCGACGGGAGCCAACGGCTACGTGGTCGCCGACTCCTGTCTGTGGCTGCCGACGCAGTGAGCACCCGGGCGGCGGCGCCCACCGGGATCGTCCCGGACACGACGAAGGGGGCCGCCTGGGCCCCCTTCGTCAACAGCGCACCGCGTCGACGCGTCGGTTTCGACACACGCTACAACCCCAACTTCGTCATGAGGTTCTCGGTCATCTTCGCCACCTGCCCGCGGGTCGCCTGTCCGTCGGGCGAGAAGGTGGTCGACGACGTGCCCGAGAGGATGCCGTTGAACTTCGCCGTCCGCACGGCATCGGCGGCGAAATCGGGCACGTCCGTGAAGCCGTCGGAGTAGTAGGGCGGCGGAACGGCGAGGCGGTTCCCCGCGGCCCGCACCAGCATGAGCGCCAACTGCGCTCGGGTCATGTTGTTGTCGGGGCGGAAGGTGCCGTCACCGTAGCCAGTGATGATGCCGAGGTCGACGGCTGTTTCCACATAGCCGAAGGGGTAGAGGGCGCCCGTGAACGGGACGTCGTAGAAGGTGGGCGTGCGGGTCCCGGCCGCCAGGGGTTGCCGGCCAAGGGCAAGGACGATGATCTTAGCGAACTGGGCGCGCGTCACCGGGTCGTCGGGCCGGTAGGTGCCATCGGGATACCCCCCGATGACCCCCCGGGAGACGAGGGCGTAGATCTGGCCCGCGAAGACGTAGTCAGAGGGGACGTCACTGAACGTGGCCACCTGGGGCGGCTGCGTCGTGGTGGTGGTCGCCGGCGGCGGAGGCACCCTCGCGGTCGTGGTCGTCACGGGGGGCGGCGAGGTGACCGTGGTCGTCGTGGTCGTAGCGCGGGTCGTCGTGGTAGTGGGTGGCCCGGTCGTCGTCGTGGTCGGTGGAGGCGTCGTGGTCGTGGTGACGGGGAGCGTGGTGGTGGTCGACGGGGGGATCGTGGTGGTAGGCGTGTTGCGCACCGTCACGGTGATGGTCGCGTCCTGGGTGTTGCCGGCGGCATCGTAGGCCCGGGCGCGGATTGTGTAGTCGCCGTCGGCGGCGGTGCTCGTATCCCAGTTGAAGACGGCCCCCCCGCTCGCCGTCGCCGCGAGCTGGTTGTTGGCGTACAGCTCCACTTTGGTCACCCCGACGTTGTCGTTCGCCACGACCTCGATCTGCACCGTACCGCTCAACGTCGCGCCGGGCGCGGGTCGCGCGAAGGACACCGTCGGCGGGGTGGTGTCCGGGGGGGTGGGTGTGGTGCTGCCACCCGGATGCGCCGTGGGATCGACGTAGCCGCCGAAGTCGGTCGTCCAATAGTAGCCGTACTGCGAGCCCGGAATGTACTCCAGCCCGATGCCGATGACCTTGAAGCTCGCGGTCAGCATATTGGCGTTGTGCTCTGGCGAGTTCTTCCACGCGGTGAAGACGGCGTCAGCGGTCGAATACCCGGCCGCGATGTTCTCACCCATTGTGGTGTTGTACGTGTAGCCGACCTGCGCCATACGGACCCAGGGGGTCGCACCGGCCGGGAACCAATCCGACTGCACGGTGTCGTGACTGAAGAAGCCATAGGTGCCCATATCATGGCTGTGCTTGGTCGAGCAGTCGCTGAGCATGTCAGACAGCAGCAGAGGCTGGAGCCCGTTCTGCTGCCGGTAGTCGTTGATCAGCTGGAGGAAGCGGAGTTCGTTCGCGTCATAGCTGACGCCGGCACTCGCCACCGTTGGGAAGATCGCCAGCACGAACAGGACACAGGCGACCGCCAGGACTTCCCAGCTGAGCACCCATCTCCCGGCTGCGCTTCTGAAACGCACCCGCGTAGACCGCGGCCGCTCGACTCCCCCTGCTACGCCTTTCGGCCCGCGTGCATGGTTTCTCATCACGTCGGTACTCCTTCTCCACCGGGTCCTGCGGACCTTCTCCCGGTTGTCCTACACCGCAACGCGCCCTCTCCATCAGGAAACGAAAGAGCGGCCGGGCAGTTACTGCATCGGCAGACGCTGCCAGCGACTTGAGATGCGCGCGCGGCGCGATGGTCGGCATCACGGGTCCACGACGGTCAGCCCCGCCGGCGCCGAGGCCACCTCGTGGCCGTCTTCGTCGACGGCGACCACCCAGACCGAGTACGCGCCCGCGCTCAGCGGGTGTCCCGCACTATCCAAGGCTGGGCTGACAGTGCCACTGCCCTGCCACTGCGTATCCGAGTTGCCGGTCAGCGTGGCGACCGGCGTATTCGGGGAGCCACCCGCCAAGACGAGCGTGCTGCCGCTCGGCAGCACGTAGATCGCCTGCTGAACGACGCCCGCCGAGGTCGAGGGCACCCAGGTCGCTCTCACGTCGGCCAGCGTGACGCCGGCGCTCGCATCGACGTCGCTCGCGACCACCGCGGTCGGCGCTGCCGGCCACGCAACCGCAGCCCCGGCCGAGACGGCCTGAGCCGCAGACGCATCCTTGCTCAACACGTACATGAGGTAGTGAACGCTCGGATCGAGGGCCGCGTGCGCGCTGTCGGTCGTGATGCCCGCGCTCCCGGTCCAATCGGCGGTGGTGCGATCAGCGAAGGTGACGAGCGGCGACTGGCTCGCGGCGTCGAACGCCACCCCCTCCGGCAGGAGGTAGATGCTCTGGGCCGTCACGTCCGTCGACGCCGACGGTGTCCACGACAGATGGAAGTCGGCCCCGGTGAGACCGGTCGCCGAAGCGTCCGGATCGTTCGCCGCCAATCCGGTCGCTGCCGCCGGGGTCTCGGTCAGGGTGAAGGCGTCCGAGGTGAAGACGGTCTCGTGTCCGGCATCACCCAAGGTCGCAGCCGCGCCGTCCACCGCGGTGATGCGCAGCTTGTAGGTCGGGACGTCGACGCCCGAGACGTTCGGCGTGGTCCACACGAACGTGCCGGTATTGGGAGCGGCGGCCGCGATCTCGTTCCACGAGCCACCGCTGTCCGCCGACCACTCGATCTTGACCGCGGCGACCGGCGAGACGTCGGTCACCGTCCAGTGGAGATCTCCTTCGGGCAATATGTCTTGAAAGGCGGTGGGAAACCATCGTCGCCACGCAGCCGGAATCCGTCGTGACGCGTCGGATCGAGTCCCCGACGGACTTGCGAGCATGGAAACGAAGCGATAGGCGCTGCATGTGTTCAAAGAGATCCGCGGCTAGGTCGTACGCCATCCGCTGGCCAAAATGGATGTTGGCGAGCAGCGAGACGGCACCAAGCGCCCAGCCCAGCAGGAAGATGGCGATTGTCGCGGCCACGCACCAGGCGATCAGCCCCTGCGGTGTATCCGCCC
>JAKAHF010000391.1 GCA_021815245.1 Actinomycetes bacterium | reverse complement strand
TGAGTGGTGGAAGCAGGCCGAGAACGTCGACCTCGAGTCCTCCCCAATGTCACCGGCTGCGCTGATCAAGGCAGTACGCGACAGCTCACCGGACGACACGATGCTCGTCGTCGACGCTGGTAATCCTGGCATCTGGTCCTACCTGTGGCCAGTTCGTAGAACCTCGTCGTATCTCAAGCCCGTTGGCTTTGGGAACATGGGTTTCGGTCTGCCTGCCTCCATTGCGGCGAAGTTGATCAATCCGGCACAGCCCGTGGTGGCGCTCATCGGTGACGGGTCTTTGGGTATGACGCTCGGCGAGCTCGAGACGGTCGTGCGCGAAAAGGTAGCTGTCTGCCTCGTGATCATGAATGACACGGCATACGGGAACATCCGCCAGGAGCAGCACATCTTCTTCGGTCAGGACCGCAACGTTGGGGTCGACTTCGTCGACGTCGACTATGCCGCGATTGCTGCCGGATTCGGCATTAGGAGCCGGCGCGCCATCAGCGGTCGCGAGCTCGCGGAGGCCGTTTCACAGATCTTGTCCAGCGGCGAGCCAGGGCTCGTCGACGCTCGGATCGACCGTGACGTCAGTGCTTGGACCTTCCCGCTATTCAATGCGATCCAACCGAAGGTCGGTTCATCGGCGGGCTAGTCCACCGCACGTACGAGCTCGGTGTCGAGAGCGGCGCATCCACAGATTCGAGGGAGGGCGCAGTCGCCCGATTTGCATGAGCGGAAAGGAGGCCAACTCCAATACCGCCCTGGTGTGACGAACAAACGTGCGACCAGGATGGATGAACCTGTGCCAGATGCGGTTTGAGATTCGTGCTGCGCTCTTCGGCGGCGAGCGAACAGGCGACGAGAAGAACAGACGAAGGAGGCAAACAGGTATGGCGGGCAAGATTCGTCATCAGCCGGCTACCACCGTTGCCGCGCTTGCCGTGACGCTCCTGGTGGCTGCATGCTCAAGCGGCACGCAGCCCAGTGGCAGCGCTCCCAGCAGCACGCAGCCTAGTGGCAGCGCTCCCAGCAGCACGCAGCCCAGTGGCAGCGCCCCCAGCAGCACGTCTCTCCAGGGCCAGACGATCACTGTCCTCGTCAGTTCGGGGCACCAGCAGTTCAACCCGGTATGGGAGACGGAGCTGCCGAAGTTCGAGGCTTCGACCGGGATTACCGTCAAGCTCCAGAAGGTAAACACGACAGACATCCTCACCACCTTCCTGCGAGACGTGCAGGTGGGCGGATGCACGATTGACAACGTCGAGATGCTGGACGGTGGAACCGCGGCGGCAGCCCCATACATGGAGGACCTCGGTCCCTACCTTGCACGTGACGGTTCCAGTGTTGCCGCACTGACTGACGCCCAGGTCGGCTGGGCGGTCAAGGCGATGACGTTCGGTGGGCAGCTCAAGTACTACCCCTTCTACTCCGGATCAAAGGCGATCGCCTATCGGAAGAGCCTCTTCGAAGACCCGGCGAACCAGGCTGCATTCCAGGCGAAGTACGGATACAAGCTCCCGGAGCCGCCGACGACGCCGCAGCAGCTCGTGGATCTTGCGACCTTCTTCACGACCGGATCGATGAAGGGCATCGTCTTCTCTGGGGCTGGTGACCCTGCTGAGACGACTGCCGCAGATCTCATCTTCCGTTCCGGGATCGACGGATATCAAGACAACAACGGGAACGCCCTGTGGGGCCCGAAGTACCCAGCGAATCAGACCACGGTCACGACAACGATGAAGTGGCTGACCGGGCTCATGTCGGCCGGCCTGACTCCGGCCTCGATTCCGGCCATGCAGACGGCGGACACGACGGCGAACTACATCGCTGGCGGTTCCGCGATGCTCTACGACCACATCTACCTCAGTTGGTCGAAGATCAACGCACCAAGCGCCGTATCCACGATTGGTGCAACGGGATCGTTCGAGATGCCCAACTTCTCTGCATCTGACGGCGGAGGGATCGCGTTCTATTGGGCCCGTGGCATCCCGAGCTGCAGCAAGCACAAGGATGCGTCGTGGGAATTCACGAAATGGGTGATGTCGGACGCGAACCAGAAGCTGGCCCTTACCAAGGGTGTGGGCACCTACGTTCCGACTGACAAGGCTCTTCTTGCCTGGGCGGTAGCCCAGAACATCCTCCCGCAGGGCGTTGCGGACACAGTCACTCACGCGAAGTACTACAAGGTCACAACAGTGACCAATCAGCTCCGCCAAGGGATCGATATCCCGTTGGTTGAGAAGTTGATCGGCGGTCAGTTGACGCCGGAGGAGTACGTCAGCCAGTCAGGGAGCCAGATGCAGAAGGCGGCGGAGGATGCGGGGATCGTGACTCCATAGGTCACCACGCAGCGACAGCTAGCCGCTCCGGCTTGATGGATCGGCGACAACCGGCCACGTCCGTGACGCCCGCGGACCGCTCGAACAAGCGGGAGCAGTTCGCGGGCATCCACACCCAGAGGAGGGCACGGCCAATCGGCGCGTCCCTCCCCCGGAATTCGGCTCCACCGTCGCGTGGACCACCAAGCGATGAGCGATCTGCGGTCTGGAGGAGACCTTCCATGACCATCGCCTGTCAACCGAAGACGTCAGCCAGCTCGCATTCCGCCTTCTCAAGTCAGCAGGGACGGTCATGTTGAAGGGAACCAGTGAGGTCGTTCGCGGACCTGTCGGCGAGCGCATGGGCGAGATCCCGCTGGGTGGACGTCGCAGTGCGCGCACGTCGAACCGCGGATACTGGTGGTTTCTTGTGCCGGCTGTCTTCGGTGTTGTCGGATTGATCGTAATCCCTCTCGGGTTCACGGCGTACTACAGCCTGCGCAACTACGACCTTCAGCTCGGCACCAATTCGTTCATCGGCCTTGCCAACTACTTCGCCGCGCTAACCGGCGGCGATCCGGACTTCCTGGCTTCTCTCGTGCGCACCATCGTGTACGTCGTGGTCGTCATCACTCTCGATTTCGTGATCGCCATGACCGAGGCGCTTCTCATTTTCGGAATGAAGACGGGAGCCGCACGGTTCTGGCGAGCGGTCTTCCTTCTCCCGATCCTTATCATCCCCACCGCGAGTGCTGTCTTCTGGCAGACAATCATGTACGCTCCGCACGACGGAGAGTTTCTCACCGTCCTCGGGCGAAGCAACTTGATACCCCCCCCGCGCGGCAGCCCGCAACTTGCATTCTGGGCGATCATAATCACCGTGATCTGGGCGTGGTCGCCGTGGGTGTTCCTGCTTCTTTCTGCTGGGCTGGACGGCCTCGACATGAGCGTCATTGAAGCGGGGATGGTGGATGGCGCGTCTTACTTCCAACGATTGCGGTACATCATCCTTCCGCTGATGAGGCCCGTCATCTTCATCACGTTGGCTTTCAAGGCGCTTGATTCGTTTCTGTCGTTTCCGTTCGTGTGGGTCATGACCCAAGGGGGACCAGGTGGATCGACCCACCTCTTGAGCACTTACATCTACCAGAAGGCATTCCAATTCCTTGACTACGGCTCCGGATCTGCTCTGGCGATTCTGATGCTCATCATTGGCGGCGGTCTTGCCCTTGTTGTGGTGCTCATCTGGCAGCGCTTCTACGGCAAGGAGTTCTGAGGTGGGCGGGCGGTTGGTCACAGGTCTTTCGAGGATATCGCGCACCCTCGTTCTCCTGCTCGTTCTTGCGTGGGTGATGGTGCCCTTGTACTTCCTTGCGGCGGCCTCGGTCACGCCCGATGGTCAGACGCTGCGAGGTCTGCAATTGCCCCCCTCGTTCACTCTCGACAACTTCGCGGCGATCTTCTGGGG
>JAKAHF010000390.1 GCA_021815245.1 Actinomycetes bacterium | reverse complement strand
TGCGCATGCTGGCGGGCTACCAGGACTTCTACCGCGACCTGCTCGACATGGGCGGTGACCACGAGCCCAGACCCCAACCGGCCGCCGCGGTGCTGCGCCTCGGTCTGAGCGGACTCCACTTCACAGACGGCCCGCGAGGAGTCGCTGTGGGCAGGTCGACGTGCTTTCCCGTCGCGATCGCCCGAGCGGCCGCCTTCGACTACGACCTCGAGGAACGGGTAGGCGAAGCCATCGGCCGCGAAGCTCGCGCCCAGGGCGCCAACTGGTGCGGAGCCCCCTGCCTCAACCTGTTGCGCCATCCGGGTTGGGGTCGCGCCCAGGAGACCTATGGAGAGAACTCATACCATATCGGTGAGATGGGCGCCGCCTTCGTGCGCGGCCTGCAACGCCACGTCATGGGCTGCGCCAAGCACTTCGCCTGTAACAGCATCGAGAACCGGCGCTTCGAAGTCGACGTGCGGGCGTCGGCCGAGACACTCGACGATCTCTATCTGCCCCACTTCAGACGCGTGGTCGACGAGGGCGTGGCCAGCGTTATGTCGGCCTACAACTCCCTCAACGGCGAGTGGTGCGGCCAGAACCGGTGGCTGCTCACGACTGTGTTGAAAGAGAGATGGGGCTTCGACGGCTTCGTCTGCAGCGACTGGGTGTTCGGCATCCGCGATGGCGTCAAGGCGGTGATGGCCGGCCTCGACTTGGAGATGCCGGCGCCCATATTCATCGACAGACGAGTGGCCAAAGCGCTCGCGAGCGGCACCGTCAGCTGGAGCCGTGTCGACGACGCCGTTCTACGCCTCGTCAGGCAGCAACTGCGCTTCGAGGCGATCGGTGACGGCCGGTACGGCAGCGAGGTCGTAGCGTGCGAGGCGCATCGCGCCCTCGCCCGTGAGACCGCGGTGAAGGCGATCGTGCTGCTTCGCAACGAGCCGGTCGATGGCAGGCCGGTGCTGCCGCTGAGAGTGACCGGTGCCCCGACGTCGCAGGGTGCCGGGCGGGCGGGCGACGGAGCGCCGACGCTGAGGCGCGTCGCCGTCATCGGACGTCTGGCCGACACGCCCAACACCGGCGATCACGGGTCTAGCCGGGTAGCGGCTCCCTACGTGGTCACTCCTCTGCAAGGGCTGCGCGCCGCGCTCGAGCCGCTCGGCGTGGAGGTACTCCACGACGATGGCTCCGACCGGCTGCGCGCCGCCTCGCTGGCCGCTGTGGCCGACGTCGCCGTGGTGGTCGCCGGCTACGATTTCAGAGACGAGGGCGAGTACATGGGGAGCTATCCACCGCCCGGTTTCAAGGGCATCCTCCCCCGGCCCCCACTGAGACTTCTCCCCAAGATCCTTCGCGCGGTCTACAAGATGCGCCGTTCGGGTGGTCCGCTACCGGGCGGAGGCGACCGCACCTCACTCACCCTGCATACGAAGGACGAGGAGCTCATCTTGAAGGTTGCGGCCTCCAACCCGCGCACCGTGGTTTCTCTTGTATGCGGTTCGGTCGTGATCATGGAGAGATGGCGGTACTCTGTGCCGGCCATACTCGTGCTGTGGTATGCGGGAATGGAAGGCGGCAATGCTCTGGCCGACATCCTGCTCGGCCGTGAGAGCCCCACAGGGCGATTGCCCTTCGCCATTCCGACGAGCGCGGAACATCTGCCACCCTTCGATCCCGCGGCGACCGTCGCCGACTACGACGGGCTTCACGGCCAAGCGCTACTCGATCACCTCGGGGTGGCGGCGGCGTATCCCTATCGGTTCGGCCTGGGCTTCGAAGCCGAATGACGGCGTGACGGCCGGGTGAAGACCCGGCGGCACGGCATCGACCGGCGCTACCCCTCCTCCCAGACGACGAGGGGGATCTCGTTGGGCATCAGCACGTCGTCGTGACTCGGCATGACCCGCACGGCAAAACCATGTAGACCCGAGGTCTTCGTGCGGATGGTGCCGCGATAGACCCGCTCGCCGTGGTCGCCGCCCACGTGTTCGAGCACGGTGCCTCGCCCGTTGCGTAGACCGCCGTCGGGTCCGACGCCTCCCGAATAGGCCTGCACTACGACGTCGCCGGGCCCGAGATCGCCGAGCCTCACTCGAGCCGTGACCTCGATGGCATCGCCCACGGTGATCTCGGTGGCCTCACTCTGGCTCACGCCCATGACCTTGACGTGACACCACTCGGCCCGCACTTTCTCGCGCCAGGCATTGACTCGCCGAGCCGCCGTGAACTCATTCTCGGCCATCCGCGTGAAGCGATCGCCGATGGGCACATAGAATTGCTCGGCGTACTGCCTCACCATGCGCTCGCCCGAGAAGGGAGCGGCAAGTACCCTGATGGAATTCTTCATCATCTGTATCCAGCCACGAGGCAATCCGTCGGCATCGCGGGTGTAGAAGAGCGGCACCACCTCGTTCTCGAGGAGCGAGTAGAGAGCCTCGGAGTCGACCTCGTCCTGGTAGTCCGCGTGCACGAATTCCTGCCCATCGCCTATCGCCCAGCCCACGCCGGGACGGTAGCCTTCGGCCCACCAGCCGTCGAGCACCGATAGATTGAGGCCCCCGTTGGGCACCACCTTCATGCCGCTCGTGCCGCAGGCTTCGAGCGGCCGCCGCGGAGTGTTCAGCCAGATGTCGCAGCCCTGTACGAGCATGGCCGACTTGTCGAGGTCGTAGTCCTCGAAGAACACGACGTGATCGCTCAGCCCCTCACGTTTGACGATGTCGAGCAGTGTTCTGATGAAGTCCTTGCCCGCTCCGTCGCGCGGATGCGCCTTGCCCGCGATCAGCACCTGCACCGGTCGCTGCTCATTGAGAAGGATCCCCTTCAGGCGCTCCACGTCTCTGAAAAGCAGCACGGCGCGCTTGTAGGTGGCGAAGCGCCGAGCGAAGCCGATGGTGAGCACGTTCGGGCGCAGCGGCCGATGGGCCGGAACAGCGCCGGCGTTCGCCTTCTGCTTGACTCGCGCCTGCGTCTCGGAGGCTTCGCGGGCGTACGCGACCAACCGTTCGCGCAACCGGGAGTGAGCCTGCCACAGCTCCACATCGGGGATCCGCTCGACGCGCTGCCAAGAATCGGCCGACGAAGTCTCCTCGCGCCAGCGCGGGCCAAGGTAGTGATCGAAGAGCTGCGCCATCTCAGACGCTACCCACGACTTGGTGTGAATGCCGTTGGTCACCGACTCGATCGGCATCTCGAGACGCGGATAGCCGACCCAGCCGGGCTCCATCATGCTGGCGGTCACCCTTCGATGAAGACGACTCACCGCGTTGCGGCGGGCGGCCTGGCGAAGGGCCAGTACGGCCACGTTGAACTCCTCATCGATGTTCTCGCGGTTCACCCGGCCCATGCGCATGAACTGTTCGATATCGAGGCCAAGCTCTTTGAGATAGGGACCGAGATAGGAGTCGATGAGCGGCTTCGGAAACAGGTCGAAGCCGGCCGAGACCGGAGTGTGCGTGGTGAAGAGAGTGCCCGCGCCGGTCGCCTGACGGGCTTCGTAGAACGAGAGACCCTTCTCATGCATGAGCTCTCGCATACGCTCGAGCGTGCTGAATACCGAGTGGCCCTCGTTGAGATGACACACCTGCGGTGAGACACCCAGGGCGCGCAGCAGGCGATACCCGCCGATGCCGAGCAGCAGTTCCTGCGCCAGGCGCTCCTCCGACCCTCCCCCGTACAGCTCATTGGTGATGCGCTGTCCGGCCAAATCGTTCTCCGGCACGGCGGTGTCGAGCATGTAGAGCGAGATCCTGCCGACCTGGACCTTCCAGACCTTGGCCCAAACGGTCCGCCCGGC
>JAKAHF010000389.1 GCA_021815245.1 Actinomycetes bacterium | reverse complement strand
AGAGTAGGGCCTTGCCGAAGCAGGCGATCTTCGGACGGTAGCCCTGCTGGACGGCCTGCTTCCAGAAGTTGGTGAAGACGGGAGGAGTCTCGATGCCCGACACGATCTCGCAACCGTTCTTCTTGAATTCGGAGATCTGGGCGGTGTAGTCCTCGGCGTTGGCCTCGTGCAGACCCGGCTGGGTGACTTCGTAGCCGGCGGCCTTGACCTTGGCGGTGAAGCCTGTCTTCTCGTTGGCCCAGGCGGTGCCGTCGGAGTCGTTGGGGAAGAGCAGGCCCACCTTCTTGTTGGTCGGCACCTGCTCCCACATGCCCATGCGCACTTCAGCCGCGTCCTCGAGCCCGAAGTGGTACATCCAGGTCCACTTGAACGGCTGCGGGTTGGCCGGGTCCTTCTGGCGGCCGAGGTAGAACGGCTGCCACGGCACGAAGCTCGCGAGGAACGGCACGCCGAAAGCCTCGCACTGGTCGGCAGCCGGGTTGACGTTGTCGGGGCTCGACGACGCCATGACCATGTCGACGCCGCTGTTGATGAGGTCGCCTGCGACCGTGGCCGCGCGGTCGGACTTCGACTGAGTGTCTTCGAGCTTGAAGTCGAAGGTATGCAGCTTGCCGTCGCCGCAGACGACGCCGTCTTTGAGCGACGCGGCCACGGTCTTGACGATCCATTCGTCTGGTTTGGCGAACGACGCAAGCGGGCCGGTCTTGGGCGACAAGACGCCGATCTTGATCGGCCGGCCGGCTTCAGCGCCGGCGCTGACGGTCGTGGTGGCCCCCGCCGTGGTGGCTGGGCCGGCCGAGGTGCTCGTGGCTCCGGCCGTGGTGGTGACGCCGGCCGTTGTCGTGGTCTCGGCGGTTTCCTCGCCGCAGGCTGCCAGCACTCCGCCCAGACCGCCTGCGAGTGCGACGGCCGCCCCGGTCACACCGGCGATCTTGAGAAAGTCGCGGCGGCTGACGTTCGAGGTGGTCGAAATCTCGTCTTCTCTCTGCTTCTCGGACACGTGGATCCTCCCTTTCGTTATCTGGTGCCTCCCAACCGACTGCCCATCCTGTCCCCTGACGGTACCTCCTTGCCCCTGCTCTCTGTCGCCCCCTAGGCGAGAAGCAACCATCTCGCCGCTCTAAACAAAACGTGGTTCTAATAGGCTCCGGCTGCTCTACCTAATCCCCGGGTGGCAGTCCCGTGGCCAAATTCGGAGAGAGGAGGTAGTTGATTGCCGTCCTCGTCAGCTCGACCTGCCACTTTTCATCTGTAAATCCGCCTGAAAGCTCGGCCGCGGGGCCGAAGGTGATGCGCTCTCTCAGCAGCGCCATGCATATGGAGTAGAACCAGCGGGCCGCAAGCTCGGGATCCTCGTGCCTGATCTCGTCGCGGTGACGGAGGAGCACCGAAGTCACGTGGTCGCGCCTGCGGGCGTTGGCGGCCTCGCCTTGGGCGCGCACTCCCTCGTCGAACACCGCTTCGAGAAAGAACGCTCGAAAGAGCTCGGGCTCGTGGAGTAGACGGTCACAGAGGACTCCCACGATTCGGCGGGCCGCGTCTTCGAGACACTCGTCCTGCGGTCGGTCGCCGCTCAGCTCCTCGGCAATGGCATTGCCGACGCGGGCGTGGTAGCGAAGCTGAACAGCCCGCAAAAGAGCGAGTTTGTCGTTGAAGCGGGCGTAGAGGCTGCCGACAGAGGAGCCCGAGCGCTGGACTACCTCGGCGATGGTCATCTGGTCGAAACCGCGCTCGCGGATGAGCGTTTCGGCGGCATCGAGGATGCGCTCCAGGGTCTCCTGGCTTCGCCTCTGCATGGGCGGCTTGTAGTTGGTCGACGCTCCAGCCGGCACGCCGGGTCCCTTCACGTAGGATCTCCCCGCCTTCGGGCGAGTTTAGAACGCGATTCTATTATAGGCGGACAAAGAGAAAGCGCAAGCGGCGAAGGCGCGGTGAGAAGTCTCCGGGCCTTCCTGACTTTGGGCCATAGGCCCATCCATTACGGCTTGACAGGGGGGCGAGGCATCTGCCAGAATGCGTAGAGCGAGCGCTCTATCGAGAGCTGTCGGCACGCGCGCGGGGCGCACAGCGCGGGCGGCGGCTCGTTCATCGAAACCATCAAGGGAGGCACAATGAAGGGCAAGGTCGCCATCGTCACGGGAGCCAGCCGGGGCATCGGCAAAGCCACCGCCATAGCGTTTGCGAAGGCTGGGGCCAAAGTCGTGGTCGCCGCTCGTAGCGAGGTTCAGCCCCACGAGAAGCTTCCCGGCACTATCGGCGAGACCGTTGCCGAGATCGAAGCCCTTGGTGGCGAGGCTATGGCCGTCAAGTGCGACGTGACCAGCGAAGAGAGCGTAAATGCCATGGTCGAGGCGACTCTGGCCAAGTGGGGTCGCATCGACATTCTCGTCAACAACGCCGCCATCGACTTTCCGTTTCCCTGCGCTGAGATGCCCCTCAAGCGGTGGGAGATCGTTCTCAAGGTCAATACGACGGGCCCGTTCATCTGCGCCAAGGCCGTCATTCCGGCCATGCGCAAGCAGGGCGGCGGCAGCATCGTCAACCTGGCCTCCAACGCCGGGGCCGAGAAGGGGAGCGGCACCGTCGGCTACAGCGCTATCTACGGTGTCTCCAAGGCCGGGCTCGACCGCTTCACCTGGGCCTTGGCCGCCGAGGAGGGCAAGAACAACATCGCCGTCAACGCCGTCAAGCCGTGGGGCGTCGTCAGCACCGAAGGCATGCGCATGTGGTCGACGCCCGAAGAGCAGGTCGGCTGGAAGTCGCCGGCCTCCATGGTCACGTGCATCAAGTTCCTCGCCATGCAGGACGCCAAGGGTGTCACCGGCACCGTCGCGTTCGACGATGAGCTCGTCTGCTGGCATGGTCTCAAGGTAGAAGAGTGATGAGGGCGGTCGTCTACCAGGGTCCGGGCGATATCCGGCTGGAGGACGTCCCCGAACCGGTCATCGCCGAGGCCGAAGACGCGATCGTCAAGGTAACGTGCGCCAGCATCTGTGGTAGCGACACGCACATAGTGCACGGTCTGCTCCCCAAGATGGAGCCCGGCCGCATCATCGGCCACGAGTTCGCCGGTGTTGTGACCGAAGTGGGCTCGGGCGTGAACAAGTTCAAGCCGGGTGACCGGGTGGTCGGCGCCGCCGCCGTCTGGTGCGGGCGCTGCAAGGCCTGCCGGCGTGGCATCTTCAGCGCCTGTGAGCGCGGAGCGACCTACGGGCATGGCCCACTTCTCGGCGATCTGCCCGGCGCCCAGGCCGACTACGTTCGCGTGCCGTTCGCCGACAACACATTGCAGCCGGTCACGGCTCCCGACGATCAGGTGATCTTCGCCGGCGACATCCTGCCGACCGGGTACTCCGCGGTCGCGGGTCTCGTGCCCGGCAGCCGGGGAGTCAAGGAGGGCGACATCGTGGTGGTGTTCGGGCTCGGGCCGGTAGGCCTCTGCTCCGTGGCCTCCGCCAAGTTGTTCGATCCCGCCAAGGTCATCGCCGTCGGCAACCGGGCCGAGCGTCTGGCTCTCGCCGAGAAACTGGGCGCCGACGTGGTCATCGACGCGGCCGCGACCGAAGACATCCGCAAAGCGCTCCGCGCGGCGACCGACGGCTGGGGCGCCGACTACATCGTCGAGGCTGTCGGCAAAGAGGAGAGTCTCGAGAACGCCATACGCGCCGCCGCTCCGGGCGCGGTGGTGTCGGTGGTCGGCGCTTTTCAGAACCCCATCAAGATCAACGCTCCCCGCATGCAGATGCGCAATGTCACCGTCACGATGGGCATGGGCGATCTCG
>JAKAHF010000388.1 GCA_021815245.1 Actinomycetes bacterium | reverse complement strand
TCACCGCCACGATCGAGGCGGCGACCACCACTCCCCAGAGGGCCATCGTCAGCCGGGGGCGCCGGGCAGCCGCCCGCGCCAAACGTTCGAGCCAGTGCCGGCGCATCACTTCTTCTCCTCGTTTCGCGGATGTTTCTTGCCCACAGCACCGCCAACGGCATCGAGCCAGTCGCCGGCGAAGCCGGACAGGCAGGCGCGAACGATCGACCGGGCGTGCATCTTGAAGAGGGCCTCATGGTGCGGATGCATGGACTCGAGTACGGCCATGCCATGCAGAAGCGACCATGCCCCATGGAAGATGAGCATGAGTTCCTCTTCGTTGGAGGCCTTGAGCACTCCGGCCTCAGCGGCGACACGAAGCGCCTCGCGCAGATTCGAGAACATCCCCGACTCGTCGAGGAAGCCATCGTCGTCTAAGTCGGCGATCTGCATGGCTCCCACCGAGTCGAGCATGATGTCGAGCTCGCGGCGGTGTTCGCGAGCGAATTCCAGGTAGACCATGGCCAGCTCGAGAAGACGGTCGGTGGGTGACAGGTCGCGGGGCACCCTGTCGAAATGCTCCGACAGTAGCTGCACGCTTGAAGCGGCAAGCGACTCGAGCACTTCCTCCTTGCCTCGCGGGAAATATCGGTAGAGTGCCGGGGGAGTGAAGCCCATGTTCTTGGCGACGTCGCGCAGCGACAGGTTGTGAGCGCCCTGCTCCTCTACGAGGCGGCGGGCCTCGCGCAGTATCTCGTCGCGGGTCTCGCGAAAGCGCCTCTCTCTGCGATCGACCGGCTCGGGGCTTCCGTCGTTATCGTAATTCATTGCCGTGACTCCTATTAACTTGGGTGAATCACATTAACGCCACGGGCCGATCCTGTCAAGCGCGATATGGTGCGACTGCCGGAGGCAGGAGCCGCCCGCCGGGGGGCTTTTGCTATGATCGATCGGGGCGCGGTCAAGTACAGAGGGAGTGTGCGATGCCTGCTATGGACTACGAGAACCGCCACAAGCTCAAACCACATGATTTCACGATCCTCGAGCGCTTCGATTTCAAGTATCGACCTGTCGGCTTCAAGTTCTTCAACGTCGAGAGCGACCTCGAAGGACTCCAGCTCGAGAAGCTCCAAGGCACGATGGCCTGGTGCCAGATGCTCAAGGAGGCCCTGCTCGGCAAGGCCTTCTACGCCGATGCCGGGAACCAGTACTGCGAGCCTGGAGTGTTCCTCTCGGGCCACGGAGAGCTGAGCCCGCTCGCCGCCGGAGGACGCATCGGCCCGCCGTTCGAGATCTACCCCACCGAGCGGGCCAACCGCAGGGTCTACAGTCATGTGACGGTGCTGGCGCCAGGCTCAACCTATGCGACAGGCTTTGCCCCCCTCGAGAAGTTGACTTTCGACCCCGATCTACTGATTCTCGCCTGCGACAACCTCGATCAAGGCGAGAGGGTTCTCCGCGCCACGCAATGGGACACCGGCGACATGATCGTCAGCAAGATGACCTACGTCATGGGCTGCAATTGGATGTTCACCCATCCGTTCGTATCGGGCGAGATCAACACCGTCTGGACCGGCGTGTGCTACGGCATGCGCATGTACAAACTGTTCCCACCGGGCCTCCCCATCGTCGTCATCCCGTGGCACCACATCGACAGGGTGCTGCGCAACATGAACGAGATGCCGTGGACTCTGCCAGGCCATACCGACGAGAAAGAAGCCGCCTACCAGAAAGCCTTCGAGCGCCTCGGCGTCGAAGGGATCATCTAGCACTCGCGGGAGGGAGCGAATGGGCGCTATCGAGAACGAGGAGACCGCGGTCAAACAGGTGCTCGACAGCTATGCCGAAGCCGTCTACAACGGTGACGCACAGACGCTGGGCATGCTCTTCCACCCCACGGCGGTCATGAACGGCTACCTCGGCGACCGGCTGCTCATCGGCGGCCCGAAGCCGTTTCTCGACGACATCGCCGAGCACCCGCCCATGGCTGAGTCGGCCCCCGGCTTCACGTGGCGATTCTCGGCCGTGCACGTATCGGGCCGCACCGCGACCGCGACGCTCCACGAGAAGGGGTTCTTCGGCGCCTTCGACTTCGTGAACTACTTCCACCTTCTCAAGGAAGACGGCCGGTGGAGGATCACCAGTAAGACGTTCGAGTCGCTGTAGCCCCGCGGATCACGGCCTGAGACCTCCGCTGATGGCGGGCTGCAAAGGCCGGGCGTCTTCGGCCAGCATGACCCACTGCTCGTGATCGCGCCAATCGCCGTTGATGAACAGGTAGCGGGGCGAGTAGCCCTCATAGTGAAAGCCGGCGCCGCGCACCAAAGCGATCGACGCGCCGTTGCCCGGCTGCACGTTCGCCTGGATGCGGTGCAGGCCGAGCTCGCCGAAGGCATAGCGCAGCAGAAGCTGCATGGCCGCGCTCATGTAGCCCTGGCCCGCGAACGGCACGAAGGCGTAGTAGCCGAGAAACGCGTTGAGAAACGGCTGCGTTGAGATCTGCGACAGGTTCATCACCCCTACGATCTGGCCGCGAACGGCGTCGCATACCAACCTGCAGCGATCGGTGTCGGTGCGGTTGCGGCCGAGCAGCCCCTCGAGCCACAGCACCGGATCGGTCTGCTCTATCCAGGGATAGTGCAGTTCCCGTGAATCGAGCACACGCTGCGTGAATTCCGCCTGGTCATCCTCGACCGGCGGTCGAAGCTTCACATTGGGGAATGTATATGGTGCGGCCATCAACCCGTGAAGACATCGAGCCTGACGGTGCTGGTTAGTTCGGGCAGAAGGCTATGAATCAGCTTCGTGTTGGCCCCGATGGTGTTGTGCACCACTTGGCCGTCCACTCGCGCGAAGAGCTCGGCCACACAGTTGCCGGCGAAGAAATTGAACAGGAAGGTCATCTGAGCCGTGAGCACGCCTTCGTTCCACGTGACCAGGTAGAGCCCGTCGGCGACCTTGAACGATTGATACTCCTCGGTGTCGGCCTGCCCGGCCTGAGGTCCCTTGACCCCCAACCAGGTCTCGTACACACCGGTCAGGTAGATGTGCTCGTAGGCCACGTTGTGCGCATACGTGTTGAGAAACCGCGTGCCGCCCAGTGAGAAACGGGGATGAAAGGCCGTCTGCCGTGCGGTTCCCGCCAAACCGGGACCATCGACGGCCGCGGCAACGACAGTCGAGACGATGCCGGCCGGGCCCATCGACCCCTGGACGATCGTCGCCATACCCTCGCGAACGTCGAGAGCCATGCACAGCGATTCCTGCGCGTCGTCGAGATGGGTGACGAAGAACACGCCGGGGGCCAGTTCGAAGGCCTCATAGGCGGCCGTGACGGTGCGGGTTTCGCCCCCGCGCGCGATTTCGACCGTAGCCTTCTGCTCGCCGAACGTGTAGCGGCGCTTCTCGGGTTTGTCGCGCAGCGTCAGCGTCAGCATCTTGTCCTCGAGATCGAATGAGCGAGGGGGACGGTTCTCGGCGTAGTTGAACTCGGGGGTGTCGGAGACGTTCTGCTTCAAGAAGGCCGATCCCTGGGCTTCGAAGCTCTGACGATCGTGGGCTGACTGCTCTGTCATAGAGTCCTCCTATCGGGTTTGACTCTGCACGAACCAGTCGGCTAGGCAACGGTCTCTGCCTTGAAACTCTACACCTTTCTGCAGGCTGGCGGGTGACTCGAACGAGCCTTTGCGCGGGTGGAGTCCACACCGATGGCCTGTGCGCGGCCACGCCTGGCACGTACGGTCATGGAGCGCGACGCCGGGCTCTGCCGCGTCACCCCGGGGTGTCGACGACCATAGTCGCGAC
>JAKAHF010000387.1 GCA_021815245.1 Actinomycetes bacterium | reverse complement strand
GGGCCCCGGGCCCGCCACAACGACGACCGGCCGCTCAGTGGGGATGTAGTCGTTCGCGCCGTATCCCTCATCGCTCACGATGCGGTCGACATCGGTGGGGTATCCCCGCGTGTAGCGATGCGTGAACACCGCGATGCCCCGGCGCTCGAGACGGGCGCGAAAGACACGTGCTGAGGGCTGGTCCTCGAAGCGCGTGATGACCACCGCGCGCACGAGTAGGTCCCAGTCGCGCAGATCGTCGATGAGCTTCATCACGTCGAGGTCGTAGGGAATGCCGAAGTCGGCTCTCATCTTGCGCTGTTCGATCGCCCCCGCGTAGATGCAGACCACGATCTCGGCTTGATCCCTCAGCTTCTGCAGCAGGCGGATCTTGACGTTGGGGTCATATCCGGGCAGCACCCGCGCCGCGTGAAAGTCGTACGCGATCTTGCCACCGAACTCCAGATAGAGCTTGCCGCCCAGACCGGCCGCGCGCTCAACGATCGCCCGGCTCTGCTCTTCGAGATACCTCTCGTTGTCGAAACCAACGCGACCGTTCATTGCCGCCTCCCCGTCGACACCCGTGATCACACGGCTTCGATGGTCGATGGCGGCTTGCAGGCTATGTTGTAGGTGACACTCACTACTCCCGGCACCGTGGCGACGATCTCATTGCCCAACTCTTCCAGCACGTCGAACGGTACCCTGGTGGGTGTCGCCGCGCGGGCGTCGACGCTGTCCCAGCAGCGCACTTCGATCTGCCGGCCGAACTCTCGCCGGCCTTCGCGGATGCCGGTCACGCGGTCCTCGTGAAGAATGGCGAGATACTGGAACGCACCGTACTTGGACAGCGACCGCTCCACCACCTGCGTAGCCTGCCGCACCGTCTCGATGCGCTCGGGCGTGGCCTCTCCGATGACACGGGCGGCGAGCGCCGGGCCGGGGAAGGGGATGCGCCGAAACAGCTCGGCCGACAAGCCAAGCGCCTGACCCAGCTTCCTCACTCCGTCCTTGCGGAGCTGAACCAGTGGCTCGAGGATGCGGTATCCGAATGCCGTCTGCGGGTTATGCCAAGTTGTTCGAAGACGTTGTGCTGCCTCTTGATGCCGGCCACAGTCTCGTCAACGTCGGTCAGGATCGTTCCCTGGAGCAGATGCTTGGCTCCACTCTCCCGGACGATTCGGCCGAACACGTCGCGGTAGAAGGTCTGTGTGATCGCCTCGCGCTTGGCTTCGGGGTCGGTGACTCCTCTGAGGGCCGCGAAGAACTCCTGCCGTCCGTCGACGACGTCCACGGTCACGCCGAGCTCACGGAACATGTCGACCACCTGCTCCGGTTCGCCCGCGCGCATGAGCCCGTTCTGCACGAAGACCGTTTTGAGGCGGTCGCCCAGGGCGCGATGCCCGAGCATCGTCACGGTCGAAGAGTCGACGCCGCCCGAGAGGGCGTTGATGGCCAACCCATCGCCCACAGCGCCGCGTATCTCCTCGACCTTCTCAGCGATGAAACGCTCCGCGTCAAGCTGCTGTGCCGTGATTTCCTGGATCATCCGACGCCCCTTTCTACGAGCCGATGCTGTTGTGATAGCTCTGCAGGGACCGAACCCGGGCTCGGGCGGCCCGGCGCGCGGCTATGCCTTCGGCTGCCGCTTTTGCCGCGGTCGTGGTGGTTATGTACGGCACTTTGTAGCGGATGGCGGCCTTGCGGATATAGGAGTCGTCGAATTCGCTCGACTTGCCCGCAGGAGTGTTCACCACCAATTGGATCTCTCCGCTCTTGATGGCATCGACGATATTGGGCCGCCCCTCGTGCTGCTTGAGGATCGGCTCCGACTCGACGCCTTGCTCGGCCAGAAACGCGTGGGTGCCGGCCGTGGCCCGTATCTTGAAACCCAGCGCCGAGAAGTCCTGGGCGGCCTTCAGTACCAGCTGCCGGTCACGTTCGGCCACAGTGATGAGCACGGTGCCGTCGAGAGGTAGTCTCCCACCCGCCGCTTCCTCCGCCTTCGCGAACGCGAGACCGAACGATTCGGCCATGCCGAGCACCTCGCCTGTCGAGCGCATCTCCGGACCGAGCAGGGGATCGACCTCGGGAAACATGTTGAACGGAAAGACCGCTTCCTTGACGCCCACATACGGGATGCGCTTCGGCTCGAGACCGAGGTCACCGAGCTTGGCTCCCAACATCAACCGAGTGGCGAAGGCCGCCATCTGCACGTCGCACACCTTGGATACCAGGGGCACCGTGCGTGAGGCGCGAGGATTGGCTTCGAGCACATACACCACATCGTCGAGGATCGCGTACTGCATGTTCATGAGCCCGACGACGCCCAGTTCGATGGCGATGCTCTTGGTGTATTCGTTGATGGTCGCGAGGTGCTTCTCAGGGATGGAGACAGGCGGGATCACGCAGGCCGAGTCGCCCGAGTGCACTCCCGCGTACTCGATGTGTTGCATGACGGCCGGCACGTAGGCATCGGAGCCATCGCACACGGCATCGGCCTCGCACTCCATGGCGTTCTCGAGGAATCTGTCGATGAGAATCGGGCGCTCGGGAGTCACGTCGACCGCGGCCGCAACGTAGCGGGTGAGCATCTCCTCGTCGTGGATGATCTCCATGCCCCGCCCGCCAAGCACATAGCTGGGCCTTACGATGAGGGGATATCCGATGCGACTCGCGATCTGCAGGGCTTCGTCGATGGTGGTCGCCATACCGGCCTCCGGCATCGGAATACCCAGGCGTCGCATCATCTCCCTGAAGCGGTCGCGGTCCTCGGCGAGGTCGATGGTCTCGGGCGAGGTACCGATGATCGGCACCCCGGCCTTCTCGAGCTCGCGGGCGATGTTGAGCGGCGTCTGCCCGCCGAACTGTACGACGACACCCTCAGGCCGTTCTTTCTCGTAGATGCCGAGAACGTCCTCCACCGTGAGCGGTTCGAAGTAGAGCTTGTCGGAGGTGTCATAGTCGGTGGAGACGGTCTCGGGATTGCAGTTGACCATGATCGACTCGAAACCGGCCTCCCGAAGAGCGAACGCCGCGTGCACGCAGCAATAGTCGAATTCGATGCCCTGGCCGATGCGGTTGGGGCCCCCTCCCAGCACCATGATCTTGCGACGGTCACTGACGGCGACGGCGTCGGGGGCGTTGTAGGTGGAGTAGTAGTAGGCTGCGTTCTCCACACCGCTGACCGGCACCGCGTGGTAGCCGTGTGTCAGGCCCAATCTCAGCCGCTGCGCCCTGATCCGGCTCTCGGCTATCCCGAGCAGTTTCGCCAGATAGGCATCGGCAAAGCCATCCTTCTTGGCGCGCATCAGCAGCTCATCGGGCAGGTCGGCGGCGTCAGAGGATCCGGTCCCGCCTGCGCCACTCGCCGACACGCGGTAGCCCAGTATCTCCTCCTCGAGCTGCACGAGCTCCCGCATCTGCTCGATGAACCAGGGCTTGATGTAGGTGCGGGCGTAGAGAGCCTCGGTGTCGGCGCCCTTACGGAGCGCTTCGTACATGATGAACTGCCGCTCGCTCGTGGGCTCCACGAGCATGGCCATCAGTTCGTCCAGCGACCGGGAGTTGAAGTCCTTGGCAAAGCCCAGGCCGTACCGGCCCTGTTCGAGAGAACGAATGGCCTTTTGCAGCGATTCCTTGTAGGTCTTGCCTATCGACATCACCTCGCCGACCGCCCGCATCTGGGTCCCCAGATGGTCCTTGGCGTCACGGAACTTCTCGAAGGCCCAGCGCGCGAACTTCACCACCACGTAGTCGCCCGACGGTGTGTACTTCTCGAGAGTGCCGTCGCGCCAGTAGGGCATCTCGTCGAGCGTCAGCCCGCCGGC
>JAKAHF010000386.1 GCA_021815245.1 Actinomycetes bacterium | reverse complement strand
GCCCAGGCCACCCGCCTCGGGCACACCGGCGACGTAGCCGGCCGCGTCGATGGTGAAGTCGCTCTCGCCGTCGATGTGGGCGGTGTAGGTCGCGTACTCTTCCCACTCGCCCATGTAGCGCGAGGCAACTACTTTGAGGCGGCCTTCCACGGCGCGTCCGTAGCTGTATTTGGAGGTCACGTGACCCTCGATGGTCTCGTCTACCAGGAACCAGTCCTTGGTCAACTCCGCCGAGACTTCGTACTTCGGCAACACATACTCCTCGACACGCACGTCGAGCTGAGTGGTCGCGTCGCCGACGTAGGCGCTCAGCTTCCAGACACCGAGGTTGGGTTCGGTCGACAACGGCAACTGCATGGTCACCGTGCCGTATTCGTCGGTGGTCAGCACCTGCTTGGCGACCTTGATGCCTTTTGCGTCTTGCACTTCGACCGTCGCCTCGGTCTGGACAGGCCTGAGCTCCGAGTCGAGCGCGACCAGCCTGACCTGGATCGTTTGCCCCGGCTTGTAGATGGGCTTGTCGGTCTCGAGGAAGAGCAAGGTGCCCGGCTGGATCTGCACCTTCGTCGATTTCGAGAAATTCGAGGAGGCGACCTTGACTGTGTATTCACCCGGTTCGACCGGAGGCAGGTCGAACGCCAACGTCCCCGTGCCGTCGATAAGGGCGGTGCCTTGAGCGATGGTCTTCGTCTTGTCGAGAACCGCCACCGTGACGTGGCTTCTCGCCGGCCTGTCGCCGTTGGTGAGCGTGAACGAGAACGAAGCGGTCTCGCCTGCCCGCAGAACACTCGGAACCAGGGCGACATAACCGTCGACCTTGTCGTCGAACTGGCCGCCGCCGGTGGTGGTGGAGCCGCCGTCATCTTTGCATCCGGCGACGATGCCCCCGAAAAGCCCCGCCACCATCATGGCTATCACCAGCGGGACTACGATCCTCGACCGACCCATGATGCACCTCCCCTATCGTTGGACAGGCGTCAGACGGCCCGTGGACGGGCTCGGTTTCCTACGGGTTTTCGTCGCGGTGCAACGAGTGCGCCGCACGAGTCGCCACTGATAGAGTATGTGCCGCCGCCAGCGGCTCCGGCACGCGATGCCTGCCCGTAGACCATACCAAGCAGAGTGCCAGTGCGCTCTGCAGATCGACCAAGTGACCTGGCGACACATAGACAGGCTTGACGCGGCGCTTGAGCCGCACCGCCGCTCCCTCGGCCCCCCAGTCCTTGGCGAGAACGTAGTGGTCTCCCCGTTCGGGGCCGGGAACGCGGTCGACTGAGTCAAACGGGGTCTTCGGCACGCCTATGCCGGCGACGCCGAGCAAGAGTGCCAGATGCGAGGCAAGTCCAAGTCCGCGTTCGTGCACCACGCCGTGACCATCGAAGAAGACGAGGTCGGGACAGACCTCGAGCGCGGCGAGGGCCTCGAGTGTCAACCGGCCTTCGCGAAACGCCAGGTGGCCCGTCACGTAGGGAGAATCCGGCTCGCCACAGACGATGCTCGTAGCGACCACCCTGAAACGACGGTCCATGGCCACAGCGGCCGCCCAGGCCCGCGATCCATCAAGTGAGTACGCAACGTCGGCGCCCGCCGCGAAGCGCGGGCTGCCCGGGCCTTCGGCGGCAAGGGGTCGCAGCACGACGAGAGCCGCCAACTCACGTTGGATGGCGGCGGCCTCTTCACGGGCGACGCGCCAAGGGTGGCTCAGCGCCGCGGTCGCCCAGCTACTGCCTATCTCCCGCGAGTTGCTCATCGACGATCCGCGCCGCGGCGGCCATGGCCGCCGCGCTCCTGGTGAACGCCGCCTGCTCGTCCGCCTGCAGTTGCAGCAGCTTGATCTCGCGCACGCCGCTGCGTCCCAACACAACAGGCACACCCATGCTGAGCCCGGTCTGCCCATACTCCCCGTCGAGCACCACCGAGCAGGGGAAGATGACGTCGCTTTCGTCGCGTATTGCCCGCACGAGGCCCAGCAGACCCACCGCACAGGTCCAGCCGGCGGTGCGGCCCGACTGCAGCTCCTCATAGCGCTTGAGGATCGTGGGTATCTCAGCGAGGATCGCCTGCTTCTCCGACGGCGTGAACTGCACCGCCCGGCCGCCGATGGTAGCCGAGCTGAAGAGCGGCACCTGAGTGCTGCCGTGTTCGCCGATGACGAGGGCCCACGTCTCGGCGATGCCGGCCTCCTTGTCGCGTGCGATCAGCTCGCGGAACCTGAATGAGTCGTTGATGGTATAGCCGAGCACCCGGCGCCGGTCGAAGCCACCGGCCAGCCACGTAGTGTAGTTGAGAGGGTCCACCGGGTTGGTCGCCGTGATGATGACCGCGTCAGGGCAGTGCCGCTTTATCTGCAAGGCCGTGTCGCGCACGAGGGGTATGTTCTTGGGTAGCATCTCCATGCGGTCGGCGATCAGACCCTGGTGCACACCGGCAGCGTTGATGACCACATCTGAGCCGGCGAGGTCTTCGAAGCCGCCGGCCTTGACCTTCACAGTCAGACCCGCGGCCGAACAAGCGGTGCTCATGTCGAGAGCGTGCTGCTGCACCACGTTGGGTCTGATGTCGACGAGCACCAACTCGCTCACGAGCCCCGACACCGCGAGATAGAAGGCCGCGGGGGCTCCCACGGAGCCCGCCGCGCCGATCACCGTCAGTTTCACGTCATCACCCCCATGCCCGGTGGCGCGACCGCGCAGCGTCGCGCCGGCGCCGGGTCAGCTGTACCCTCTACTTGTACGTCGCCTTGCCTTCGTAGGTCGGGTTCATGACCACCGAGAAGTGGAAGATGGGTCGGTTCACCTCGAGGATGCGCATGGGATTGTGCGTCGCGCCCGCCGGGCACCAGATCATGGTCGACCTCGTCAGCCGGTGCGCTTCACCGTTGATCGAGAACTCGATGACGCCTCCCAGATCGTACATGTCGTCGGGATTGCTCCCGTAGAAGCCGATCAGCTCGTCGTAGTCGTGCACGTGCTCGGTGAAGATCGGGTCGCGCGGTGCGGGAGCGAAGTACCAGGCGGTGTTCATCTGAAACGCGCCCTCGCAGACGTTCGAGTCCATCCAGAGGATGCGCTTCGCGAACTGCTTGTAGAGCTCCTTGAATTCGGGTGTGCCCATGGCGGCCGGTTCTTGTAGCTCCTGGCAGAACCATTTGCCATACTCGCCGCCCTGGTTGTTGTCGTACACCATGAATGTGTCCCTTCTGTGAACCGCCGGCCGAGCCGCTCCACGCGCGAGCGACCCAGGCCGGCGAGCGTCGCCTATTCGGTGGGCAGATCCCAGTTGATGAAGTGCCAGTAGGGTGCGTTCACGCGCTTCTTGTAGGCGACCATGTCGACGTCGCGCCAGTCGTAGAAGCCGACGCCGGTCTTGGCGCCCAGGTCGCCTCTCGCCACCCGCTCGGTGATCGCGGGCGGCGCCTCGGTCATGGCGCTCAGTGACGGGAACACCCCGTTGCACGTGCGCATGTTGAGCGTGAGATCGCCGTTGTCGAAGTGCTCGAAGATGCCGATCGACGTGTAGCGCGGGCAGAAGCTGTACGCGAGGCACGTGTCGACGTCGCGGGGATCGCAGATGCCGCTCTCGACCAGGTTGAGGGCCTCCCGCCAGAGGGCGAACTGCAGGCGGTTGCCGATGAAGCCCGGCGCCGGCTTCTTGAGGATGACCGGCTTGCGGTCGAGCGACTCGAGCAGTTCCTTGGCGAACTCGAGCACGCCCTCACCGGTCGCCTCCCCACCGCAGAGCTCGAAGAACGGCACCATGTGGGCCGGATTGAATGGATGCGTGACGATGATGCGGTCTTTGTACTTGGTC
>JAKAHF010000385.1 GCA_021815245.1 Actinomycetes bacterium | reverse complement strand
GAAACCGACGATGGCGGCGAGGATCAGTATCGGCACAAGCACGCCAAGACCACGGACTATGCCGTTGAAGACCCGCACCAGATAGTGAGCGGCGTCCTTGAAGGCGCCGCCGACTCCCCAGGTGGGCGCCGGGGGCTCCTCTTCCTCTTCCACCACGACGGGGGCGATGCCTTTTTCGAAGATGTTCATGGTGACGGTGGAGTAGCTGGTATGCCCCTCGAGGTAGCGAAGACGGCCCTTGAGCTCCTCGAGATCTTGCTGCGCGTTGCTGACGACCGTTTCGAGCTTGAGAATGTCGTCGAGTGTCGTCGCCTGAGCCAGCAGTTCGACGAGCTTACTCACATGCACTTCGGAGTTCGCTATGCGCGCCTGCAGGTCGACATACTCCTCGGTGACGTCCTGCGTCGAGAGGGTCTGATTACGGAGAGTGCCGAGCTTGCTGGCGTCGGCCACCGCCAGGGTGAACGAAGCGCTCGGCACCCTGATCGACACGGTGCCCCGCTTCATGGCCCCGTCGTCGTCGGTCGCCGATGAGCTCGAGCTGAACAGGTAGCCGCCATATCGGTCGGCGAGCAAGACCGCCTGGCTGAACACGAACTGAAACTTGCCGCTTTCGACTTCGATCTCGAGTTGCGCATCACCGATGATCTTCTGTTCGCTCGCCATCTGCAGAGCGACGAGCGTGGGCTCGAGACCTGAACTCGACTGCGACGCGCCGCCCGACGGCGAGGCGGCGTTCTCTCCGTCGCCGTCGTTGCCCTTCCACATCGTCGTCGTAGGCATGCCGGCGGTCGTCGCGGCTGACGCGTAGGCCGCGGTCGTACGCGCGCCTGCCGCGGTGGTCGTTGTGGCTTCTGATGCCCCGCCGCATCCGAGTGTGCCCACCAGCGCGGCGAACGCCAGAACGAGCACGACTCCGAGCGCGACTACGCCTACCCTGTGCCTCTTCAGTGTTGACATGGCCCCTCCCCTGTCGTCTTGGTGCACGGATGCGCCTTGGACGCAAAAAGACGAGAAGGCGGTTCCTATCAGTGAAGTTGGCCGGGAGACCAGCGCGACATGCCGGGCGCGGCGTCTGAGACTGTCAGAACCCCCAACCCGAGAGCCGTGAAGTCAGCCACGTGAATTGCCCGCTGATGAGGAGGGCGCCGTAGATGATGAGGATCGCTCCGCATACGATCTGGATGATCCGCAGGTGCCGCCGTATCCGTGCGAACGCCCGGAGCGCGAAGCCGACGAAGAGACCTGAGACCAGGAACGGGATGCCCATGCCGAGCGAGTAGACGAAAAGTAGCAGAGCTCCACCCGCGGGGTTGTTGCCCTCAGCGGCCATGGTGAGGATCGCTCCGAGGATCGGACCGACGCATGGAGTCCAACCGAAGGCGAACGCGACGCCCATGACGAAGGCGCCGGCGGGTCCCCGCGGCGCCTTGTCGAGCAGGGGTCGTACGTCTCTGTTCATGAACGCCGGCATGGTCAGTCCGACCAGCAGCGCGCCGAGCAGCACCAGCACCGCACCCGCGACTATCTCGAGTACGCGTTGATTGCGCACCAACGCGCCCGCGAACGAGAACCCCGCGCCGAGAAGCGTGAAGACCACCGAGAAACCCAGCACGAAGGCGACCGTCCCGAGGATCACCTTGCGATTGCCACCCTTCTTCATCTCGTCGACGCTCATTCCCGAGACGAACGAAAGGTACGCCGGCAGCAGGGGCAGAACGCAGGGACTCAGAAAGCTGGCCGCGCCTCCGGCAAGGGCGACCAAGAAGGCCGCGAACCCGAGTTCAGTCGGTAAGGTCATCCACCACTTTGGCCAGGGTGGCGGCATCGGTGCCGCCCACGTAGGTCTTCTTGATCTTGCCCTCGGCGTCGAGGACGAACACCGTAGGCACACCGCGAAGCCCGTACGCCGCGGCCACATCGTCGCCGGCAAGAGCCACGGGGTACGTAAGCTGATACTTCCTGATGAAGGCCTTCATGTCGGCTTTCGTGTCACTCACCGCCAGTACGAGGAGACCGGCTTTGTCTTTGTTTGCTTGGTAGAACCTACCAAGTTCAGGCGCTTCGTCCTTGCAGCTCGGTCACCAACTGGCCATGAAGGCAAGAACGAGCGGCCTGCCACGGAAGAGGCTCAGCGACACCTGTTCGCCGGCAAACGTCGTTACCTGGAAATCAGGGGCGGAATCGCCTGAACCGCCCGACCCACCACCAGAACCGCCCGACGGGCCGCAACCGGCGACCAGCAGGGCCGCCAAGATCACCGCGACACCGCCTAGCGCGGCCAGGCCGAACACTCTTGCGAAGCCGGCCTGGCGTGTCATGGAAGCACGTCTCACCGCGCCCCCTTTCTACTCTTGCCGCCTCGGGACCCAGCGGCCGCACCGGCTGTCTTGCCCGGCACCGGCTCGGGTTTCTCCATCAGGACGGTCTGCCGCATACGTCCGTGCGTCTCGAACCACCACACGCCGGCTATGCCGACGAAGAACATGGCGATGGCTATCCACTGCTGTGAAGTCAGTCCAAGAGCCACGGGCTGGTTGGTACGGATGAACTCCACAAGGAACCTCTCAATGCCCGCGAGTATCGCGTAGGCGAACATGAGCGGCCCTTCGCGCTTGAACCGGGGCGATACCACCCACACCAGTAGCGCGAAGATAACCAGCGTGGCAGCGATCTCGTAGAGCTGCGTGGGATGCACCCGAACCTCCGTGGGAGGCAGTCCCTTCGGAAACGCCATGCCCCAGGGTAGGTCGGTAGGCACTCCGTAATCGTCGCCGCGCAGGAAGCAGCCCATGCGACCGAAAGCGTAGCCGATCGACACGGCGATGGCGCCCGAGTCCATAATGGCCGCCAACCGCTGCTTCGAAACCCATGTGACGAGCACCACCGCCACGATGGCACCGAAGAGCCCGCCGAACCAGACGAGGCCTTCGCCGCTGATCATGTTCTCGGGCCATTCGGAGGGATGCAGTATCAGGTAGTGGATCTTCGCCCCCAGCAGACCGCCGACAACAGCGGCGATCAGCAGGGGGTAGATGAAGTCGGGCTTGACGCCTCGCTTCTTGAACTGCCAGTGGGCCACGATGCCGGCGGAGATGAAGGCGAGCGCCATCATCACGCCAAACGAGTTCATCGTGAACCCACCGATATGGAACAGCTCGGGATACACTCAGTTATCCCCTCATGTTTCGGAGACCCGACCGGTCTCCAGGGTTAGTGTGCTCAGCTGAAGCCTGGACTCGCCGCACAGCCACTGGGCTTGCAGTCGGAGAAGCACGATTGCGAGGCGTTGCCGAGACCGGTGACACCACCGAAGCCGGTGAAGCGCTGTTGCACGTCTCGTCCGCCGCAATCGGGACAGACCTTCGCCTCATCCTTGAGGAAACCCAAGACGAAGACCTCGAAGTCCTTGCCGCACGAGCGACATTTCAAATCATATGAAGCCATCTAGACCAGACCGAACTCTTTCTCATAGTCTTTCTGACCACGAGCGCCGATCAGCTGGGTCTTGACCTCGCCGGCGCTGAACATGATCACTGTGGGGATGCTCATGATGCCGAAACGGGCAGCAAGAGCCTGGTTCTCATCTACGTTGACCTTGACGACGCTGACGGCGTCGGGGTGATCGGCCGCCAGCTTCTCGAGAACGGGACCGACCATGCGGCACGGGCCGCACCAGGGCGCCCAGAAATCGACGACAACCGGCACGGTCGACGTGGAAATGATCTGGTCGAATTCCTGCGTGTTGACCTCTCGCACTGCGCCACCGCTCATTGTCTTCTCCTTTGCCTCAGGGCCGGTGGCCCGGCCCTTGT
>JAKAHF010000384.1 GCA_021815245.1 Actinomycetes bacterium | reverse complement strand
GATCGACTTCCACATCGACCACCGGCAGCTCCGCGTAGCCCAGCAGTTCGGTGGTGCGATAGGTCTGCTCGAACAGTGAAGGCACAACCTTGAAAGGCACGTGCGCGAGCGTGAGGAGTTCGGCCACCTGCGGCAGACGCTCATGTTCGCTCTCGTCGAGGGCGACCACCACTTCGGTCGCGCCCGAGCTGCGCAGTAGGCCGTCGAGCCGCTTCAGGCCTTCGAGGCTGTGGGCGAAGTCGACAAAGGGGGTGTTGATCGATACGCCGCCCTCGAGGGTCAGTTGCGAGAAGGCCTCTTCGTTGTGGCCGTTGCACCTGATGACTCCCGCGGGTTCGACTCCGAGCCAGGGACGGTTGCAGACGAACTGCATGAGGTCGGTAGCCGCGGCGCCGGTGCCGACGATCAGGATCTTGCGGGTGCCTACACCACGGGAGAATAGCCGCTGCTGATACTGCCTGAGCAGCAGACGAGCGAGCGACCCAAACAGGAAGAACAGAACGAGAAAGGTGCCCAGCGCAAGGCGGGAGCCGCTGTTGCCGGTGAAGAAGCCCTTCGTCAGGTAGTTGAGGAGCACGGCGACAGCCGTCGCGGCAGCTAGATCGCGCACCAGCGCAGTGGCGTCGGCTAGAGCCGACATGCGCCGACGGGCCGTGTACTGCCCGGCGCGTGCCATCAAGCCCAGCGCCACAACAAAGATGATGACGATGGTGACACCGGTCGCTTCGCCCACCGGCCCCACCGGCGCACCTCGAGCAATAAGGACGCCGAAGGCCGCAACTACACCGACAATGGCGCTCAGCGGATCGGCGATCAGGAGGATGCGGCGGGGTTTTCGAGCTATAGAAAGAGTGGACGATTCATCCGCGCGCACAACCGCAGTGTCGCTGATCGAGTCCGTAGAATCTCTTCCCCCGAGGGCTTGTGACTGACGAATGTCACTATAGACGGTGGCACAGACAGCGTCAAACGCGGTGTTGACTGAACAATATCTGAGTCAGAGCGGCGCAAAGTAGCTCCCACGGCAGTTGGCCATGTGGGCCGGAGTCGAATCCGGCCGCGGGTGCTACGCGCTCTCCGGCGCGAACAGCTCGGCGTGCTGGTCGGCAACCGCCTCCCAACTGAACACGCTCTCCGCCCGTCGTGCGGCCTCGTCGCTCTTCGTGCGAAGCACGGCCGGATTGTCCAGGGCGTATCGAAGCACGCAAGCCAGATCCTCCGGGTTGCCTCGTTGGAACGTCAGAGCAGTGTCGGCCACGGCGTATACGTTCTCCGGGATATCGCTACAGACAACGGGCGTCCCCAGCCCCATGTTCTCGAGGATTACGGGAGAAAGGCCCTCGATATCAGATGGCTGAACGTACGCGTAGCAGTTCTTCATGAGAGTGTGAACGGCCGGTCCGTAGACGAATCCTGGGAATATGATGCGGTCATCGCGAGTAGCGCGAAGCTGTGCCTCGAAACCGTCGGGATTCGGGGATCCACCGACGAGAACGAGCTTCTTCTCTGTCTCCGTCTTCTCGAACGCCGAGATCAAGTACTGTATCCCCTTTTCGGGAATGAACCTTCCCACGAAAAGAAAGTACTCCCCCGACTGCAGACCAAGGGTCTCGAGGATCGTGGGATCGAGTTCCTCCTCGTGCGGCTCGCTACCCGTGGATATGAAGAGGTACTGCCGGCGAAAGCGCTTCTCGAACGATTCCTTCGCGAACACGTTGTCGAAGATGATGTTGTTCGGGAATCGCGCGGTCATGAACGTCGAAAGAAACAAGAAGACCTTGCCGTACCAAGGCCACTTGTCGCGTTGCCAGTCGACGCCGTCTTCGCTTACGTAGACCTTCTTGCCAAACAGGCGGAGGGGTATGGCCCACATGCTATTGCCGCCGTTGCGGATATGCACGGTGTCGGCCGTATTGTGCCGGATGATGTGCCACGTGGCCTTGCCTGAATGCAGGAGCGTGTCGAAGCCCTTTCTATGAACCGTCGGGATGTTGACGATTCGGACTCCCTTGTAGGTGCTGGGCCGAGGATCGGAATCGTCGTACACGCGGTTGTACGCGGTCACTTCGAATCCGCGGGCGGCCAATCTCGGAAAGAGCTCCTCGGCGCACTTGTCTCCGCCGGCGCATCCGGGCCGGGATGGGATCGATCGGAATCCAAAGGCGGCGATTCTTCCTCTCAACGGACGACCTCGGCGCCCGGAGCGTTGAGATAGCCTTCGTAGTCTCGGGCGAGGTAATCGGCGAGGGCTTCGCGCCATGGCCGCATCGTGTCGAGTCCGCGAAGGGCAAGCTTGCGATTGATCAATCGCTCGCAATCGGGTCGAGGCGCGAAATAGGTGTCGGAAAAGTACTCCGAACTCACTGCATGGATCTTCACCGACTCGGTCAGGCCCAGTTGCGCCACCAACTCATGCGCGACCTCCAAGCGGCTCGTCTCGCCCTGGCAGACCATGTTGTAGAGACCCCACCAGCCCTTCTCGAGGAGAAGGCGGACGTTGTGTGCGAAGTCACGTGTATAGGTGGGGGTACCGAGTTTGTCGTCGACGACGGCTAGCTCGGTCGCACCGTTGCGAAGCTGGATCATGAGCTTCTGAATGAACTTCTTGTCTTTGCGGGGACCACCGCCCATCATCCAGCCGGCGCGGCAGATCAGGTATCTGCGGGCGTTCTGTTGGACGAACTGCTCGCCCGCCCACTTGGCACGGGCATAGGCACCGAGGGGGTTCGGGATGTCCCAGTCGTCGTACAGCTCCTTACGACCGTCGAAGATGCCCGCCGTGCCGATGTAGAGGAGCGGGATGTCGAGTTCGTTGGCGATGTAGACGGCGTTTTCGACGGCCAAGGCGTTGGTTGCGTAGGCGCCGTCTGGGTGGGTTTCGCAGTATTCGAGGTCGGTCAGGGCGCCCAGATGGAATAGGTAGTCAGGGGCGAACTCAAGAACGTCTCGTCGATACGAGTCGAAGTCACGGAAGTCGAGGTAGCTCAGCCATGACTCGTTGACGTCAATGTCAGTGCTGCGCAGATCGTAGTGCGGAGCGAATTCCTCATGGAAGGCGGCACCCAGCATGCCGCCGCAACCTGCCATGCAAATTCTGGTCATTCGTCATCCACTGGCGTTCTCATATCGGACTCCCAACTCGTCACCTGTCTACTCTGTCGTCCAAGACGCAGGCCCGGCCATTCTGACATCCTGGGACTGAACGGACGCCGGGGAAACGCCGGGCGTGCTAATGCTGTCCACCCTGGGCCATCCGAAGAAGGTCCGTGAGGCCCTTGAGGTGCAGCTGCGGCTCGTATCGAGTCTTCGCTAGTAGCCTTGCTGAAGCACCCATCTCCGCCAGCTTGTCTGGGCTCCGCAGCGCAGCAGTGAGATGCTCGGCCAGTTTCTCTGAGTCACCTGGTGGAAATAGGACGCCAGCTCCAGTATTCCACAAAACCTCATGCATGGATCCGAGATCCGAAGCGATGACAGGCGTACCTACTGCGAGACTCTCCAGCAGTGCGTTGGGGAGGTTCTCCAGCGAGAGCGAAGGCACTACCGAGATGAGCGCGCTCGCCAACAGCTTACGAACTGCATGACCATCGATGCCGCCCAAGAATCTGATGCCAGGCGATGTCCGCTGTGCCCTATCGACAACCCGCTGACTGTAGGCGGTCCCTCCCTCCCCGGCCACGATGAGCTCAATGTCGGCGAGGTCTGGATGCCGGGTCATTCGCTCGTACGCATCGACGAGCACGTCTATCCCCTTCTCCGGACTTATGCGCCCGACGTAGACTATGCTACGGGATCTGGTGGCCAATGGCTGTGCATCTGCGGCC
>JAKAHF010000383.1 GCA_021815245.1 Actinomycetes bacterium | reverse complement strand
CAATACCGGCGGCATGGGCTCGTACTGCCCGGTGCCGTGTGTCGACGAGGCTCTGTACGCGAGTTTCGTCGACGACGTCGTCAGGCCGACCGTGGCCGAGCTGGTTCGCCGTGGCATCGACTTCAGGGGTGTTCTCTACGCCGGTTTGATGCTCACCGCGGAGGGTCCGCAGGTGTTGGAGTTCAACTGCCGTTTTGGGGATCCTGAGACACAGGCCATTCTGCCCCGCTTGGAGTCCGACCTGCTCGAGATCCTGTGGGCGGCGGCGCGGGGTGAGCGGTTGCCGGCGAGTGTGGCCTGGCGGCCCGGACCGGCCGTCGGCGTGGTCATGGCCTCGCGAGGCTATCCGGCGTCGAGTTCGAAGGGCGATGTCATATCGGGTCTGCACGCGGCCTCGGGAGTCGCGGGAGTGAAGGTCTACCACGCGGGCACCGCGAGGCACGACGACCAAGTCGTGACCGCCGGTGGTCGTGTGCTGACGGTGACGGCGCTTGGCGCGACGTTCGCCGAGGCCCGGGCGCGGGCCTATGAAGGTGTGGCGGCCATCAGCTTCCAAGGAGAGCAGCACCGCTCCGACATCGGCCTGCGGGCCGAGGCTTCGGAGGGACGGTAGCTTCCTGCGAGTGGCGGACGCCGGCGATAGAAGCCGGCTGGGATAGAAAGGGGTGCTTGTTATGAATGGTCCATTGGTGGGCATCTTGATGGGCTCGCAATCGGATGCCGAGGTCATGAACGAAGCTGCCAAAGAACTCGAGAGCCGGGGCATCTCCCACGAGGTGAACGTTCTCTCCGCGCACCGCAATCCCGAAGGCGTGCGCGAGTATGCGCTCTCGGCCGAACAGCGCGGCCTCAAAGTCATCATCGCAGGCGCCGGCAAGGCCGCCGCGCTCGCGGGGGTCGTGGCCTCGATGACAGACCTGCCTGTGATCGGCGTGCCGATGCGCACCTCCGACCTGGGCGGGCTCGACTCACTGCTCTCCACGGTGCAGATGCCGCCGGGTGTGCCGGTCGCGTCGGTGGCCATCAACGGGTCGCGAAACGCCGCCATTCTGGCGGCCAAGATCTTGCGCGTGGCGGGACTGCTGGGCGAAGGCGGCGCGGAATGATAGAGCGCTACTCCACTCCCGAGATGAACGCCATCTGGACTGACGAAGCCCGCATGGCCGCGTGGCTCGAGGTGGAGTTGGCAGTCTGCGAGGCGTGGGCCCGACTTGGCGAGATCCCCGGCGATGCGCTCGATGAGATCAGGCAGAAGGCGCGATTCGACGTCGATCGTGTCTGCGAGATCGAGGCAGTGACCCAGCACGACGTTATCGCCTTCGTGAGTTGCGTCGCCGAGAACGTGGGGGAGTGCTCCAAGTACATCCACTACGGACTGACGTCGTCCGATGTGCTCGACACCGGCCTCGCCCTGCAGATGCGGGCAGCCGGAGCCCTGCTCGTCGAGGAGACCCGGAGGCTGGGCGCGACCCTCAAACGCCGGTCACTCGAACACCGCGACACGGTCATGATGGGCCGCACCCACGGGGTGCACGCCGAGCCGATCACCTTCGGCATGGTGCTCGGGCTGTGGGCCTTCGAGATCAAACGGGGCCTGGAGCGGCTGCAACGGGCCATCGAGCAGGTCTCGGTAGGCAAGATCTCGGGTGCTGTCGGCACGTACGCCAACGTCGATCCGCGGGTGGAGGAGGCGACGATGTCGTTGCTCGGCCTCGACGTCGCGCCGATCTCGACGCAGATCGTACAGCGCGACCGGCACGCCGAGTACATGGCCGCTTTGGCGCTGCTCGCAAGCAGCATCGAGAAGATCGCGCTCCAGGTGCGGCACTACCAACGCACCGAGGTCCTCGAAGCCGAGGAGTACTTCGCTCCCGGGCAGAAGGGCTCTTCGGCTATGCCGCACAAGCGCAATCCGATCATCTCCGAACGGCTTTGCGGCCAGGCTCGGGTCATCAGAGCCAACATGCTCGCCGCTTTCGAGAACATCCCGTTGTGGCACGAGCGCGACATCAGCCACTCCAGCGTCGAGCGGGTCATCCTGCCCGACAGCACCATCCTGCTTCACTACATGTTGAAGAAGGTCCACTGGCTGGTGGACAAGCTGAACGTGTATCCCGAGAACATGGCGGCGAATATAGAGAAGAGTTTCGGCCTCATCTTCAGCCAACGGGTGCTGCTCGCCCTGGTGAAGGCGGGCATGCTCCGCGACGACGCTTACGCGGTCGTCCAGCGTAGCGCGATGCGCGCGTGGCAGGAGAAGACGTCGTTTCGCGACCTCCTTCTGGCCGACGCCGAGGTCACGGGTCGTTTGTCTCAAGCTGAACTTGAGGCTTGCTTCGACCCGGCCGGGTCGCTCCGCAACATGGGCGTGATCTTCGACAGGGTCGCGGCCCTCGAATGGTAGGAGAAGGTCAGGGGAAGGCCTTTCCGGCGCGGCAACCGCGCAGATAGTAAGAGAAAAGCGCAGCACACGATACGGAGAACCACATGCACGAATACCCCATCCCGATCGACAAGATGCCCCACGGCGACCGCACGTACACCACGCCCACGCTCGACTACTCGACGCCCGCCATAAACGAGCCCGGCCCCTGGGCCATCGACTCGAACATGGCCATGGTCGATCTCTCCCACCCCTGGGGTAACGACCAGCCCACCTGGCCGGCGGGCGCTCAGCCCTACACCACCCCGGTGCAGTACATGAGCAAGTTCAACAGAAGAACCCAGCTCATGTACGGCTTTCCCCAGCACGTGAGCACCCACTACGACGCCCCGGCCCACGTCTGCCAGGAATCCCCCTTCAACGACGAGGTCCCCCTCGAGAAGTTCATCGCCCCCGCCGTTATCTGGGATGTGGCCTGCACCCCCATGGAGACCATCACCCCCGAGCGCCTGGCCCAGTGCACGCCCAAGCTTCAGCCCGGCGACTACGCCATCATCGTGACCGGTTGGCACCGCCTCTACTCCGATTCTGACCGCTACTTCCTGTGGAGCCCGGGCCTCTCGGAGGCCGCCGGCGAGTGGCTGGTCGAGCAGGGGGCAAGCGGATTCGGCATCGACACCCAGGCGCTTGATCATCCCTGCGCCAGCTACATGGCCTGCCACGGCCCCGGCCCCTTGGTGCCCCGCGTGATCGAGGTCTACGAGAACGTTTTCTTCCCCGGCAGAAAGGCCAAAGAAGACCATCCCAAGTGGGAGCCGGTGCACGAGGTCTTCCTCAAGCGCAACATCCCGGCCTGGGAGAACGTGGGCGGCGACGTCGACAAGGTGCTCGGCAAGCGCTGCGTGGTCTGCGCCTATCCCACCCGCTGGCACATGGGCGACGGTTCGATCGTGCGCATGGTCGCCTTCATCGACAAGAGCGAGCTGAACGACGTGCCTACCCGGACGTACAAGTACGGGGTGTACTAGAGCGGACCGACCTGCCAGGCTGCTGGGAAATGACGCCGAGGACGCGCCATCGTGCCGGTCAACGGGAGCTGGTCACCGCGGCTTCGTTTCTCAGTAGTCTGCGCGGGTCGTAGATGAATCGCCTCGGCCCGGCCGAAGTCGAACGGCTCGTCCGCGACTCGGCGCTTCACGGCAACGTTCTTGCCCTCACGTCGCAGTGCGACTCGCACTGCGTGTTCTGCAGCCACAGGAACAATCCGCCCGGCATCGCCGTCGCCCACATCGGCCGCAGGTCGATGACCGACATCCGTCGGACGATCGCCTATCTCAACCCCGACCACGCCATCACCATCGGCGAGTCGGCCACGCCCATCGTTGAGGGCGAGCCGCTGACGCACCCCCACCTGGCCGAGATTCTCGGGCTGCTGCGCCGT
>JAKAHF010000382.1 GCA_021815245.1 Actinomycetes bacterium | reverse complement strand
CGATGGTGAGCAGGTTGTTGAAATCGTGGGCGATGCCGCCAGCCAGTTGTCCGATCGCCTCCATCTTCTGCGACTGCCGCAGCTGCTCTTCGGCAAGAGCCAAGGCCTCCTCGATGCGCTTGCGTTCGGTGACATCCTGGTTCGCGCCGTGGGTCTTGATGGTCATGCCGTACTCATCCTTGGTGATGCCGTATCGAACGACGATGTGGCGGATCTCGCCGTCGCGGCGGACGATTCGGTGTTCAAGGTGCGCACGGTAGTTGGGATCGGTCGTCTGGATGGCTTTCGCGACCTCTTCGGCCACCAGATGCGCATCGTCAGGGTGTACGAAGGTCTCGGCGTAGACCTCGACGGGCATCTGGTAGCCGCCTTCACTCTCAGCGGTGGTGCCGTAGAGCGCATAGAACCGATCGTTGAATGTGAACACGCCCGTGGTGGTGTCGAGTTCCCAATTGACGAGGTTCGCCAGTTCCATCGCGTACTCGAACTGGGTCCGGCTGATCGCCAACATGTCCTCGGCCCGTCTGCTCTCGCTGATGTTGCGGACGATCGCGACGAGCAATCGCGGTTCGTCTCCCTCCAGCAGACTAAGACCGATCTCCACGGGATAGGTCGAGCCGTCTTTGCGCCTGTGCATGCCGCGAACCGTCCTGCGATCACCAGGGACAAGCGAGACGTGCAGCGAGTCTATCTGGTCACGGGTCAGAGCTACCTCGAGATCGGTGGCCCGCATTCGGAGGAGCTCTTCCCGGTCGTAGCCGGTGTCACGGGAGGCCTGTTCGTTGCAGTCGAGAATGCGACCCTCGGCCAGCGAGAGCACGTATACGGCGTCGGCTGCACGCTCCACTAGACTCCGGAAGTACTGCTCGCTTCTGCGGAGCTCGTCGTCGGTCTGCTCTTGGTGGCCAACGGATCTCTTCATCGGTCCCCTCGGTTCGTGGGCCCTCGCACCATTATGGGCCTCCCGTGGGTTCACGCACAACCGATGTGTGACTCCATGCACGCGCCGTTGACTCTCGCGGCCGTACCGGCAGGGCGTATAGTGAGTGTGTGGCCCAGAATCAGTCGTTCGACCTCGAACGCCCAGACAGGTGGATCCCGATGGATAAGCCCATCTCACCCAAAACCTCATACGTGGTACCCGCGGTGCTGGTTCTGACTCTGGTCGTGGCGTGGGTACTCTTCCCGGCCCGGATGCAGGCATTTTTCGCCGCTCTGAAGTCGTTCTGACCCTGAATGGACATGTGCGCCGGCCGTGAGCCGGCGGAAGACAAGCAGGATGCGCAGAACTAGCGTGGGTACGCGCCCGCGGCGATCGGACTGCTCCCTCGTGGCGGCATCCGGTACGATGAGATGGTGACGATCGACGGCTCAAGAGATGGGACTCCCTTGCCTGATCAGGCGAAGCTCTACACCCGGCGCGGGTTCCTCAGGCTCGCCGGGGCGGCCGGGCTGGCCATCGGCCTAGGCGGGGGGTTGGCCGACCTGCTCGCGGCATGTGGCGGCGACGCGGCCACCGAGACGTCGACCGGCTCGAGGGTCCAGCTCGTCTACCAGGACTGGTCGACACAGTGGTTCCCGCCCATGGCCCAGACCGAGCTCGCCAAGTTCCAGGCTGAGCATCCCAACATCGACGTCTTCTACACTCCCGACCCCGACAACGCCATGGAGCAGATGCCCCTCGACATGCAGGCCGGCAACGCCGCCGACGTGTTTCAAGGCACCTGTGAGTTCTTCCCCGCCTGGGCCGAAAAGGGCTATGTGCTCGATCTGCGGGAGTATGTGCAACGCGACGTCGATCCTTCGGTGATCGCCGACTGGGATCCGGCTCAGTACCACGCCCTCTTCGACGCCGCCGGTCACGAGTTCGGCGTGCCCAAATACCAGGGGACGCTCGTTCTCTACTACAACAAAGACATCTTCGACGAGTACGGCGTCTCCTATCCCACGACCGCGTGGACCCATGACGACTATCTGGCCGCCATGAAGCAACTCACCCACGACACCGACAACGACGGCCGCACCGACATCTGGGGCAGCATGATCGACATCAACTGGGACCGTCTTCAGGTGCACATCAACGCTTGGGGTGGACACGTGGTCGACCCGATCGACCGTACCAGTTGCGTGATCGACGGCGCCGAGAGTCTTGCCGCGCTCGAGTGGGTGCGGGCCCGCATGTGGGACGACAAAGTCATGGCGACCTTCACCGACGTGAACAACATCGGCACGCAGCTCGCCTTCTCGCAGGGCAAGCTCGCCATGGTCGAGGACGGTTCGTGGGGACTCAAGAATATCCTCGAGCGCGCCGACTTCAGGGTCGGCGTGGCCCCGATACCCGCGGGTCCGGCGCGGAGGGCCACTCTCAGTACGACCGACGGCTTCGGCATCTACGCGAGCACGAGGCACCCAGAGGAAGCGTGGCAGCTGGTGCAGTTCCTCATCAGCGAGGAGTACGCGCTCGCCATGGCGAAAGCCAACCTGCTCCAACCCGCCCGGCTGTCGCTCGTCGCCCGGTGGGAGGACTTCGCCCGCGAGCAGTACCCGGAGAAGTCCAAAGAGATGGATCTGGGTGTGTTCGCCGCTCCCCACCGCGAGGGTTATTCGGTGGTGCAAGAGGTCTTTCCTCGGGGGATGGCACAGGCGACCAGCCTGTTGCGCGAGGCTTTCACCGACATCTTCACCCTTGGCCACGCCGACCTCGGAATACTCGCCGGCGTGAGTCGCGAGATCGCCGGGCTGCAAGCGAAGCCGGCGCAGTAGGGATCGCGGCGTGCACACCGTGTTTTGGCGCAGCCGTCTTACGCGTAGGATCCTCGCCTGGTCGTTCGTGCCGGCGGCCGTCATTCTGTTCGCGGTCGCGCTTGTGGCCGTCTTCGCATACAGTCGGGTGGCCGAGGACGAAGGGCTTCAGCGCGACCGGGAGCTCACCCGGCTCTCGGCGAGCAACCTCGCCGGCGAGATCAACCAGTTCTCGCTCGACCTCGAGAACCTTGCCCGGCGGCTGGACATCGCCTCGGGCGACCCGAGCGAACAGCAGGAGGCGCTCGCCTCGTCGTCGGACTACCTCACCGTGTTCGATGCCGGCACGGTCATACTCGACGCCCACGGCATGTTCGTAGCTGCCTGGCCCGAGCGGACCGCCGACATCGGGCAGGACTGGTCGACGCGATCGTATTTCGCCCAGCTGCTCCGCTCCTCACGCACCGTCTATTCCGACATCGTGCCCGACGGTGCGCAGGGCCTCTCGGTCATCGTGGTCGCGGTGCCCATCTCGGGTCCACGGGGCGAGTTCAACGGGGTTCTCGCGGGCATGTTCAGAGTGGGCGCCACTTCTGTCAGTGCCTTGTACGGCAACATCGTGAAACTCCGGGTCGGCGTCAGCGGTGACGTCTACGTGGTCGACGGTAGCGGACGGGTGATCCACCATCCCGACGCGTCGCTCATCGGAACGAGCCTCGCCTCCGAAAAGGCCGTGCAAGATGTGGTCGCCGGTCAAGCCGGGGCCATCCGCACCAAGGGCCTCGACAACCAGGACATCGTGGCCGGCTACGCGCCGGTGCCCGGCACCGACTGGGGCCTGATCGCCGTGGAGACTTGGTCGGCCCTCACCAAGCCGTTCCAGGGGTACCGCACGTTGCTCCTGGTGCTGCTCACTCTGGGATTGGTCATCCCGTCACTGGTCGTGGTCGTTGGCGTGCGCCGCGTGACTCGACCGGTGCTCGCGCTCACCACCGGAGCCCGCGAGGTAGCTCGGGGCAACTTCGATCACCCCGTGTCGATCAACACCCGCGACGAGCTACAGGAGTTGGCCGAGCAGTTCAA
>JAKAHF010000381.1 GCA_021815245.1 Actinomycetes bacterium | reverse complement strand
AGCCCTCACCCAAGCCGCGGCCGAACAGGCCGCCGGCCGCGAGCGCGAAGAGCGACTGCACGATCTGGTAGCCCTTGTTGGTCGGGTCTTTCCAGGGATCGAGCCAGATATCGATGCGCAGCTGCACGTGGGGGAAGATGAAGTACAAGATCGTCGCCCCCGCCGTGAAGAGGATCAACCCCACGAGCACGTAGAAGAAGCGTCCGGTGGCGGCATAGAGCAGCGCCAGCAGGGCGCCGAAGAACAGCAGACTGGTTCCGAGATCCTTCACGAAGACCATGAGGGCCATCGACAGCGCCCAGATGGTGAGCAGCGGCCACAGATAGCGGAAGGGCGGCAACGGCACCCGCAAGAAGCGATGGGTGCTCACGGTGAGCGCCTCGCGGATGTCGACCAAGTACGCGGCAAAGAAGACGACGAGCAAGATCTTGCCGATCTCGCCCGGCTGGAAGTTGAACGGGCCCAGGTCGATCCAAAGCCGGGCGCCGTTCACCTCACGGGCCATGACCGCGGTCACCAGCAACAACAGGAGCCCCAAGACGCCTATGACGTAGCGGAAGCGGCGCAGCCAACGCAGGTTGCGCACGAACACCAGCACGAGCAAGAAGGCGACGAGGCCGGCTACCAGCCACATGGCCTGCTTGAGCGCGAGATCCTCGTTGATGCGATAGATGAGCACGATGCCCAATGTGGAGAGGAGAGCGGTGACCGGCAGAAGGTAGGCGTCGGCTCGGGGGGCCAGTAGGCGGATCCCGGCGTGGGCGATAAGGAACAGCACGAGAAAGAGCGCTCCGTACGTCAACGACGTGAGCGTCAGCACCGACGACTTCTCCGTGTACACCAAGGCGAACCCCAGTGTGGTGAGGATCAGAGCCGGGATGAGAAAGACCAGCTCGCGGTTACGCAGACTCACTGCTACGCACCGCTGGCCGTGATGTCATTTCAAAGCGATTCATCAAGTGTCGCGAGAAAGCCTTGCGCCTCTTCTTCGCTTAGCAGGCTGTGAGCGTCGACCTTCTGCTGTTGGTAGGGGGTCAGGGTGTCGTACTTCACGGTGCCGACCTGCACGACGCGAGACAGGTCGACGCCCAGCACGCTGGAGGGCAGGCCGCGGTACAGCGCGACCGTGCCGTTGTAGGTACCCACGTAGTAGATGGTGGAGTTGTAGTAGGCAAACCCGCCAATCGCGATCGCCAGTGCGACTATCACCACGAGAACGGCGATGAATATCTTCAACCGGCCGGGACGCAGCCGCGACCCGCGGCGGGCACGCTCCGGAGGAGAGACCGCGACTCCAGGCGGAACGACCGGAATGGCGAGCGCTCCGGACGCCCCAGCCTCAAAAGAGGCGTCGGCGGCGTCTTGTTCCGCATCGGCGGGCGTATGTGCGGAGGGGCCGGCGACGGTCGAGGCCACGCCGGCCGGCACTTCAATCTCGAGGTCATCGCCCGCCGTGATGCCGGCTTCTGTGTGAGGCTCAGACTCCCCAGGCGGGGTCTCGTCGCCGCCCGCGACGACGTCGGCCGCGCCGGCGCCGGAAAGAGTCTCTGCCATGGCCTGACCGCCGGAGCCGAGATCGGACTCTGAGCCACGAGGCGCGGGCCGCGAGACCGGGCGGGCGGGAGGGGTGCTCCGGCGACCGAAACGCTCCCTCATGCCGGCGCCCACTCTCCCCCGGTGTGAAGAGGCGGCCACCAAGCTGCCCCTGTCGCTCGGCCCGAAGAGTATCTGCGAAGAGAAGGGAGCCGACCCCTCGGCGGTGGGTTTGCCGCCGGGCTCATCGGAGGTGACATCGATCACGACTACGGTGACGTTGTCTTCGCCTCCGGCCGCCAGCGCCGCTTTGACCAGCGCTTCCGCCGTCTCTTGCGGGCCTTCACCGCCGGCCAGCAATTCGAGGATCTCGGTGTCGGCGACCATGCCGGTCAGGCCGTCGCTGCAGAGGAGGATGCGATCGCCGGGCCGCACCGACTGATCGATCATGTCGGGCTGGATGTCGCCCTCGGTGCCAAGAACCCGGGTTATCACGTTGCGATGAGGATGAATCGCGGCCTGGGCGGGCGTGAGATCGCCCCGGCGCACCATCTCGCCGACCCAGGAATGGTCCTCGGATATCTGATCGAGATCGCCATCGCGCAGGAGGTAGGCGCGCGAGTCACCGACATGCACGAGGGTCATCAGACCCTCTTTCACCAGCACGGCAGTGAGTGTGGTGCCCATGCCCATGAGGTGTTCCTCACCGGTGCCGCGTTGGACGATCGCCCGGTTGGCGCTGTCGATCGCGTCGTACAGCTCGCGCTGCCCCGCCGTCTCGGGATTCAGACCGAGAAGGCCCAGGCAGGCCATCTGTGACGCCACTTCGCCTCCGCGCGCGCCGCCCATGCCATCGCACACGGCATACAGCCCTTCGCGCAGAAAGAACGAATCCTCGTTGGTGGGCCGCACGAGCCCTCGGTCGCTGGCGACTCCGGCGCGAAGACCCATCAGGAGAACTCCACCCTGAACACCGTATCGCCAACGTCCACGCGATCACCCGCGCGAAGCGGACGTATGCCGCTGACGTCTTCGCCGTTGACCTGGGTGCCGTTCGTGCTGCGCAGATCTTCGACCTGGAACCCGTTGGGGGTCGCCTCGAAGATGGCGTGCTTCGATGAGACAAAGGTGTCGTCGAGGTAGATGTCCATGTCGTGAGAGCGGCCGACAAGAGCGTTCATGCCTGGCGGAAACGCGAAGACGGCCCCGATCGAGAGAGTGGGGCTGGATTCCACGATGAGGCTCCACGTGCCGGTCCCGCCGGAGACAGGAGTCGCCGTGGCGGCTCCGGAGATCGGCGCAATGGCGGCGGTCTGCTGGGCCATCATGCCCTGCCTGGCAGCCGGCGCCGCCAGGCGGAGTTCGCGCGTGCTGGAGCGGATGACCTTGTAGATGAACACGTAGAGAATGATGAGGAAGGCGAACTTGCCCGCCAGCAGCACTATCTGCAGCATGGCTGTATCCTCGGCCTCACAGACTACCTGCAGTCTACGTTCATGCGGCAGTCGCCAATGACCACCACGTCGTCGGGAGTAATCGTCGTGCTCGAGATCGGGTAGCCGTTGACCATAGTGCCGTTGGTCGAGCCAAGGTCGTCGAGCATGACGTGCCCGTCGGACCAGTAGATGGCCGCGTGACGGCGTGACACGTCGGGATTGTCGATGCGGAAGTCGACATCCTTGGCGCGACCCACGATGACCCTGCCTTGGGTGTACTCACGCACGCGGTTGCCTGACCTGATGATTATGATGCTATGGGCGAGCCCCAACTGCGCCGCGTCGCCGGGCGCGATGACCCTCGTCGCCCCGCCGTTGCCGAGATCGGCCGGGCGCGGCGTGACCACTCTCGCGGGAGCGGTCGCCGGGTTCACGCCGGGACCTGCCCCCGCCGGCATGGCGACCGGACGCTCCATCTGCTCGGTGGCGCGCCTGCTCGCTCGTGTGCCCGGCGCCGGTGCGAACGAGTCGCGCGCGGCTCCCATGCCCGCGGCGGGCGAGGCCACAGCGGCCATGCGCCACTCCTCCTCGTCGACCACCTCCTCAGCATACCTGCCGGGAAGCTCCTGCTCGACGAACCCCGGCGCCTCTCGTTCGGCGAGTATGCCGAAATGTCCCAGCCTGAGATCGCTATCGAGACAGATGTCGACACAGACATCGCCGACGAGATCGTAGCGCTTCGAACGCACGTGCTTGCCGAGATGTCGTTCCAGCTTGCCGATGAGGTTGTCGCGTGCGTGACCCAGCCGATCGAAATCGTCTTCGCACAGAAAGATGGTATAGCGGTTGCGCACCGAG
>JAKAHF010000380.1 GCA_021815245.1 Actinomycetes bacterium | reverse complement strand
ACAGGGCGACCCTGCGGGCGTCGACTCCCCCGATTCGGGGCGCGAGCAACAGCATCAGGCCGAAGAAGTTCACGAGACTGACGATCGACGTCGAGAGCGTGATGCCGCCGACACCGAGCGGCTTGTAGAGCAGGGCGTCGAGCCCGACATTGAGAGCCAGGTTGACCACGCCCATGATGAGCGGCAGCGACGGCTTCTGGATGCTGTAGAAAGCCCGGTTGAGCAGGGTATTCACGCTGACAAACGCCATGCCCACGCTGAAGAAGAGCAGCGCCGACCCTACCCCAGAGATCGCCACCTCGTCTCCCCGCACCTTTCCATATTCGTAGATGAGCCGCACCGTGGGCACCGCGAGAACGGCGAAAAGGGCCGCGAAGGGCAGGGTCACGAAAAAGATCTGCCGGAAGCCCATGGAGAGGTCCTCACGGAACTCAGCCATGCGCTTCGCGGTCGCGTGTCTCGACAGGGCCGGAAAGAGCACGGTGCCGATCGCGACGGCGAAAACACCCTGCGGCAGTTGGAAGAGCCTGAACGCCCGCTCGATCCACCCCGGCGCCGCCCCCTCGGGATCGGTGTGGATGAGCGTGGCGAATATGGTGTCGATGAAGGCGTTGAAGTTGATCACACCCAGACTGAGGATGACGGGTCCCAGCAAGACGGCCACCCGCCGCACTTCCGGACTGCGCAGGGTCAGGCGCCACGGCGAACCCTGATGCGCCGCCACGTCTCCGCCTAGCGCGCCATCTGCCGCGTGCTTCCACCGGCGCTTCCACACCGCCGGCGCCTGGATCGCCAACTCCACCACGGTGCCGGCGAGCGTCCCCCAGGCCAACGCTTTGACACCGTAGCCGCTGGTGAGCGCGATGACCACAGCGATGATGACGAGATTCCACGCGATGGGCGCGATGGCCGGCAAGGCGAAATGGTTGTACGAGTTGAGGATGCCCATGAAGATGCCGGCCACCCCGAGGATCACCACGGTCGGGAACATGATGCGCATGAGGCTGACCGTCTGCGCGACGATCTGGGGATCCTGAAAGTCCTTGCCGGGTGCGATGACCCGCACGACCTGGGGTGCGAAGGTCATGCCCAGGATCGTGATGACCCCAAGGATCACCGTCGCGAGAAGCGTCACCGTGAACGCCACCTGCCAGGCGTCGCGGCGCCGCTCTTTCTCAAGCAGGCCCGAGAAGACCGGGATGAAGGCGGCTGAAAGCGCCGTGTCGGCCAGCAGCGTTCGCACGAGGCTAGGCACCTTGTTGGCTACGGTGTAGACCCCCATGTCGGTGCCGAGACCCACGTAGCTCGACATGATGATCTCGCGCACGAGACCAAGCACGCGCGAGCCGGCGGTCGCGACGACCAGGAAAGCGGCTGCCATGGCCAGCCGCCGCTTCACGGTGGAGTTGGAGCTATTGCCTATCTCATTGCCCATGTGCGACCGTTTATGCTAGACTGCTCCGACTTTGAAGGGAAGACGGGAGGAAGAAGGTTGGCTAACACCAAGCAGCAGCGTAAACGGGTCCGCGTCGCTCAGCGCCAGCGCCTCGAGAACCTGCGCTACAAGTCGTCCATCAAGACGCACTTCAGGCGCCTCAAGGACAACATCACCGCCGGCGATTCTGATGCAGCTGCTGAGACGGCCAAGAAGCTGACTTCCACCATCGACAAGGCTGCCGCCCGCAATGCTATTCATAGCAACAACGCGGCGCGCAAGAAGTCGAGGGTGGCGCGGCTCCTCTCGCATCTCTAAAGCTCTCCCGGCGGTGAGAAACCGCCGGTCCGAAGTTTCCCGCTTCTTCCGACGGCAACGCCGCCCTATGGTGCTGCCGTCGTTTGCTTTTCTGCGCAACGACACCGTCTGATGACGGTAAGCGCGGTCGCGGCGGATCCCCGTCGAACGGACGGCCGTTTCGGTGCTCACGCGCCCAGCAGTCTGCCGAGACACAACTCCAGTTCCATCTCGGCGGGCAGGTTCCCCATCCCCTTCATGCGGGCGTCGGTGTCGGCCAATACCGCCAGCCGACGAGCGATGCCGTCGGTGCCGAGCAGAGCCGACTGCTCCATGAGCTTCCTGACCGGATACGGCTTCATCTTGAGCTCCACCTGGATGGCTTCGGCACCCATGCCCTCGTCACGCATGGCGGCCACTCTCGCCAAGTTTTGAAAGGTCCGAACAATGCGGGAGAAGAGCACGTCGGCCCTCTCGCCCAGTTCCAGCAGATCGCCGACAGCCGTGAACGTGGCCGAACCCCGGCCGAGGGCCACCGAGTCGAGTAGATCGAAGATGCTCGCTTCGACCGTCGGAGTCGTAAGCAAAAGGATGTCGTCGGCAGTCACCCACCGACCGGCAGCGTACATCTGCAGCTTCTCCAACTCGCGGAGCAACATGTGCTGATTGTCTCCGCAGCGCTGAACGAGCAGGCGGGCTTCTTGATAGCCGAGGTTCATGTCGAGCCGGCTCGCCGCCTCTTGAACCAACCACTGAGGCAATTGGCCCTCTTTCGGAGCCGCGTACTCGAGCACTTCGCCGTGTTCCTTCATGGCCGCTCGAAGAGGATCCGAAGCGGGTAGCTTCTCAGCGACCAGCGTCAAGCAGGCATCAGGCGCGGGCGACCGCAGGTACGCGACGATCACCTCCTTGTCGGCCTTGAGCCAGTTCTGGGCTTCGTGCACGAGCACCAGCCGGGTGCCGCCAAGAAAAGCCAGCGTGTTCGCCGCGGTCACCACCTGGTTGGCGGAGCCGGTCGCGGCCTCGAACTCCTCGATGTTGAGGTCGCTGCCCGACTGATCGACGATGCGCGCTTTGAGCCGCTTGAGGGCGTTCTCGATCTTGGGCAGATCGTCGCCCAAGATCAGGTAGGCCGGTTTGAGAGGCTGACGGCTCGGTTTGTTCACTCTGTCTTCTTCATGGTACTGGTCTGGCTGTGCTCGACGCTGAGGACGAGATCGTCGCCGTGCACGCTACAGCATACCCAACCGACGCGGTCGGTGCGCACGACGCGCACGGCTCCGGCCAAGAGCAACGCGATGGTCGTCTCGTCGGGATGGCCGAATGCGTTGTCTTCGCCGACCGACATCAGGGCGGCTTCGGTGCCCCAGCCGGCGAGCAGCGCCTGCGTGACCGCGCCGCGGCTGCCGTGGTGCGGCACCAAGAGTACCTCGCTGGGAGGCAGGTCATAGCGCTGCAGCACCACCGCCTCGGCGTCGCCCGGCAGCAGGATGTCCACCTGACCCGCCGATACCAAGGCCACCAGCGAGGCCGCGTTCAACTCATCGCCGGACGGAGCCTGCCGGCCCCGACCCCACGGAGAAGACCCATCGTGCAGCACCAACGGATCGGCAGGCGCGAAGAAGCGCACCGTGACCCCATCGATCTGCACCATGCTGCCACTGGACGCTTGGGCGTGGTCGCCCCCGTCGGCTGCGACGCGGCGCCTCAGAGCAACATAGGCTTCGGCCTCTCCTGGCCGAGACGACTCGACAGGGCCGGCGCGAGCCCAGGCCTCGCCTGCCTCGGTGTCACCGGCGATCACCCGCACATGATCGACCAACCTCTTCACCTCGACACCGTCGAGAGCCTCGGCCAGTCCGGCAAAGTGATCGGCATGAGGATGCGACACCACCACCAGGTCGAGGCGATCGACCCCAAGCGAGTGAAGCTGGCCCGCAAGGTCGCATCCCGCAGGACCACCGTCGAAAAGCACGGCGTGGCGCTGTGGAGTGCGCAGCAGGACCGCGTTGCCCTGTCCGACGTCGAGCACCCGCACTTCGACATCGTTGGGCCAGTGTCGGCCTCCCAGGGCGACTCTCACCGCACCGGCGCCGGCGC
>JAKAHF010000379.1 GCA_021815245.1 Actinomycetes bacterium | reverse complement strand
CTGCACGGTCGAGTGGGGCGAGTACCTCATCAACATCGTCGACACGCCCGGTCACGCCGACTTCTCGGGTGAGGTCGAGCGGGTGCTCTCCATGGTCGACTCGGTGCTGCTCTTGGTCGACGCCAACGAAGGCCCCATGCCGCAGACCCGCTACGTGCTCATGCGGGCGCTGCGCCTCGGTCTGCGCCCCATCGTCGTCATCAACAAGGTCGACCGGCCCAATGCCGATCCACAGGGCGCGCTCAACAAGACCTTCGACCTCTTTTTCGAGTTGGGCGCCGACGACGAGCAGGCCGACTTTCCTGTCGTCTATGGCTCGGCCCTCGAGGGCTGGATCGTCTACGACCCCGACAACGACCCGCACGAAGGCATGACCGCGCTCTTCGAGACCATCGTGAAAGAGGTGCCGCCGCCCAAAGCCAAGGTCGACGCGCCCTTCCGCATGCAGATCTCCACACTGGCTTGGAGCGACTACCTCGGCCGCATCGGGTGTGGGCGGGTGCTCGAGGGCGTCCACCGCAGTGGTGAACCGCTGGTGCGCACCTCCACCCGCTGGAAAGGCCTCCCCGACGGTCATATGCATGACAAGAAGCACGGCCGTCATCGCGACGCCTGGGAGGTCACCGGCAGCGAGAACACGCGCAGCGTGCACCTCTGGGTCACCCGCGGCCTCGATCGCGAAGAGGTGACCGAGGTACAGGCCGGCGACATCGTATGGGTCAACGGCCCGGCCGACATCAGCATCGGCGACACCCTGTCGGCCGTCGACCTCGAGAACCCGGCGCTGCCGCCCCTCGAGATCGAAGAGCCGACCGTGTCGATGTTCTTTCTCATCAACAATGGCCCGTTCTCGGGCCGAGAAGGCAACGCGGTGACGCTCCGGCAGATCAAGGAACGCCTCGATCGCGAACTGCGGGTCAATGTCGCCCTGCGGGTCGAAGACCTGGGCCGCCCCGACGGGGTCAAGGTGTCGGGCCGCGGAGAGCTGCACCTCGGCATCCTCATCGAAGAAATGCGTCGCGAAGGCACCGAACTCTGCGTGTCGCGTCCAGAGGTCATCACCCACGAGGACGAGAATGGCAAGATCCTCGAGCCCATGGAGGAGCTGACCATCGACGTGCCCGACGAGTTCCAGGGCATCGTCATCGAGAAGTTGGCCCAGCGCAAGGGCGAGTTGGTCGCCATGCACAACGCCGGCACGGGGATCGTGCGCATGGAGCTGGCCATCCCCACTCGGGGGCTGATCGGCTACCGCGGGGAGTTCCTCACCGACACGCGGGGACTCGGCATCATGTCGTCACGCTTCGTCGGCTACGAGCCTTGGGCGGGCGAGGTCACCCACCGCGACCGCGGTTCGCTCGTCAGCATGGAGGCCGGTCCCGCCACGGGATACACGTTGGAGAACCTCCAGGCCCGCGGCACGCTTTTCGTGTCGCCCATGGACCCCGTGTATGTAGGTATGATCGTGGGAGAGCATTCCCGGTCGGGCGACCTGGTCTGCAACCCCTGCAAGACCAAGAAGCTCGGCAACTACCGGTCGGAGACCAAGGAGGTCGACGTGGGCCTCAAGGTGCCGCGCAAGATGACCCTCGACCAGGCTCTGGAGTGGATCGCCGACGACGAGCTCGTGGAGGTCACGCCCAAGTCGGTGCGGGTGCGCAAGGCCATCCTCGACCTCGAGGACCGCAAGAAGGCCGGCAAGGCGTGAGCTTCAGCGTCGATGTTGAGCGATCGCTGGCCGGCGGCTCGGGCGCTCCGGGAACGCCCGGAATTCGCGACCCTCAGGTGCTCTATCGCGACCGCTGGATCAAGTGCACCGACGAGGCGCTCATCATCCGCGGCTACTACTTCCCCTTTGGAAGCAAAAAGACGATCCGCTACGGCCGCATACGCGAGGTGCACGAGATCAAGATGGGTCCGGCCACGGGTCAGTGGCGCATCTGGGGCTCGGGCGACTTCAAGCATTGGTTCAACTGGGACGCGGGCCGTACCCGCAAGACCCGCGCCCTGATACTCGATGTGGGCAAGTTCGCGCGACCGGTCATCACGCCCGACGACGTCGACGCGGTGAAGGCCATCATCTTGGAACGCATGAGCTAGACGAAACCGCCACGCAGATTTCCCTGCCGGTCATCCGATGCAGATGAACATCATGCCACCGCCCTCGCGTTCGATCGACTACTCCTCGTCTACGGGATGTACTGTTCGGAGATGTCGATCACCTCGTTGCCGTCGCGGATGATCCACCAAGGCATGTCCTTGAGGTGTCCCGCGCCATCGGGCGGAGTCGGGCTCCAGAAGCTCAAGAACTCCTCCCAAGTGGCGGGCTGGTCGAAGCCGCCGCTGCGGGTCTGCGTCTTGATGGTAACGTCGGCCGCGATCGTGAACTCCCGCTTCTTGGGATTCTGGTTGCGAATGTAGTAATCGTTGTCGAGCGTCTCGCCCGGCTTGATCACGCCGTCTTCGAGAGCGGCTTTCTGCGCTTCCTCGCCGCTCAACATCTCGGCATAGTCGATACTGAGATGGCGGACGCCGTTCTTGACCCACACCTTGTCGATGTAGCCCATGCCCTTGATGGTGCCGTCGGGCTGCCGAGTCTCGGCGCTCGAGAGCGCCTCGGTGGTAGTGGGGCCGGAGGCGCTAGTCGTGGTGCTCGCGCCGACAGTCGTCGCGGTCGTGCCGGGAGCCGATGTTGTGGGCGGCGCGGTCGTCGTTGCCGCCTCAGAGGTGGCCGTGGTACCCGGCGCCTGGGTCGTTGCGGGCGCCATGCTTGTCGTGGTGGTGTCGTTGCCACCACACCCGACCGCCAATAGGCCGGATGTCATCGCCAGAGAAACCACAATCATTATCAGAACCGCGATCGCGCGCGTGCCAAATGCCGGTGCCGGTCTCATCTCGTAACCCTCCTTGGAGTCGCTGACCCGCTCCACCGTCGTGGACCCTGTGTTCATAGGGTAGGCGCTTTGAGAGTTCGATGCCACCAAGCGGGGATGCTATCATCGATTGCATGCGCGCGATAGCATCATCTGCAGTCAAGGCGCGACCGGCGCCCTCGGTCGTCACTCTGCGAGGCGTCGACCCTGAGCTGCGGTCGGCGCTCGAGTCCCTCGCGGCCGAGCGAGGACTCAGCCTGAACGGCGTGATTCTGCATCTCCTGAAGGGAGCCGCGGGACTGGCCAGGGAGCCCGCGTCATACCACGATCTCGACGCCCTCGCGGGGTCATGGACCACCGAGGAAGCGGCGGAGTTCACCGCTTCCATCGCCGACTTCGCCACGATCGATCCCTCGCTCTGGCGCGACGGGGAAGAATCCCTGTGAGACACTGCCTGCTCGACACGAACGTGCTGGCAGCCTTCTTCGCGGGCGATCCCGAAGCTGTGGAGATGATCCGGCGAAGCCAGACGATCGCCGTCAACACCATCGTTCTCGGTGAGTTGCTCGCCGGCTTCGCCGTTGGAGCCCGGGCGGAGGCCAATCGGAGACTGCTGTCGAAGTTCCTGGCCGCGCCGCGGGTGAAGCTCCTCACTCTTGGGCCCGACACGGTCGAGCACTATGCCGACATCTACGCCGGCTTGCGGCGCAAGGGCAACCCGATCCCGGCGAACGACATGTGGATCGCCGCCAGCGCCCGCGAGCACGGTCTCATGGTGCTGACCCGCGACAGCCATTTCGCGCACGTAGACGGGCTGTTGGTCGGCTCGTCGCCGGATCGGCTTCTGCCTTGACGAACGCTTGTTCGCTCACTGGGCTATACTAAGGGCGCATCATCTATCACAGACTCGGTTGTCCCGCCGCTCTTTTCCGGAAGCCTGGCTTAATTAGATCAACTGCGTCTACAA
>JAKAHF010000378.1 GCA_021815245.1 Actinomycetes bacterium | reverse complement strand
GTCCAGCGGTAGAGGTTCTTGTAGTAGACGCGGGGAGCGGTGCCCAAGCGGGGCCGGTAGACCTCGAGACCATCGGCCTCGACCAGGCCGGCCATCTGGGCGTCGTCGACCAGCAAGAACGTCATCGCTCCTGTGGGGCAGGCCTGGGAGCAACGCACCTTCGTCCCACCTTGGTCGATCAGGTGGGCACAACCCGTGCATTTCTGGGCGACCTGGGCCTCCTGGTTCCAGTAGATGGCGCCGTAGGGGCACGAATCGACCAAGGTCTTGGCGCCCTTGGCCTTCACCGGATCGATGATGACGATGCCGTCATCGCGCTTGTAGACCGCACCCGCCGGAGCCGCCTCGATGCAGGGAGCGTTGTCGCAGTGCATGCACAGCCCGGGACGGTGCACGACCTCTATCTGCGGAAACTGGCCCCGTTCCTTGCGCTCGATGTCGAGCCAGCGGGCGCCTTCCCAGGGCTGGGCCACTGAGTACGGAGGCCATTCGTTGCCGGTGAACTCATCCTTGTCGGCCATGAAGCAGCAGTTGCAGTCGTTGCACAGGGCGACGTCGATGACCATGTTCCATTTCTTGGCCATCAGGCCACCTCCTTGTCCACCGGGCCGTGCCACTTCTCGATCTCGATGAGGCACGAGTTGTTCGCCATGCCCGACGACATGGGAGTGATGAACCGCGACGGCGAAAGCACGTTCACGCACCCGCCCCGATCGGTAGATTCGCCCGGCACGCCGACGGGATCGTACTCGGCGCACGACTCGTACGAGTGCGCGACGCCCGGCACCATGCGCTCGGTCACCTGAGCATGGAGTATCACCGAGCCGCGATCGTTGAAGGCCCTGATGAGGTCGCCGTCGACGATGCCGCGGGCGGCGGCGTCTTTGGCGCTGAGGCGCATGATCCAGTAGTAGCGGCCGTCGGCGTGAAGCACGCGGTGGTCCTTGATCTCGTTGGTCCAGCTGTCCTTGTGGTCGTTGTGGGTGTGGAACGTATAGCGCGGGTGCGGCATGATCAGCTGCAGCGGGTATTTCGCGAGCACCTCGGTCGTGTGGTGGCCCTCCCAACTCGGGATGTACTGGGGACCCATGACCGGACGCTCGGGGTCGACGAGACCCGTCGCCTCCGCGCGCTTCAGGCTGTTGCTCACGAACTCGATCTTGCCCGATTGCGTCTGCAGGCCCTTGCCCTGCACGACCTCCCAGGGAGCCGGCCCCCAGTCGGGAGTGTCTCGCTCGCGATCCTCGGCGAACCAGCGCATGCCCGGAGTGGGTTTGCGGTCGGCGGGGCGAGGCGGTACCACGTAGTAGCCCTTCTTCACGAAGTCGTCCCAGGTGGTCACGGTCGGCAGATCGGTGGCGTCGAAGGTCGCCTTGACCCAGTCGAGCTCGTCGCGGCCCATGGTGTACATGCCCTCGAGTCCGAGGCGCGCGGCGAGGCCCCTGAAGATCTCATAGTCGGACTTCGACTCTCCCAGCGGCTCGATGGCCTTGTGCTGCAGAACGATGATGCGGTGATTGCACATCTGTGAACTGTGGGTGACGTAGCCGTTGGCCAGCGTCCACTCCCCGATATCCCACCGTTCGAAGTTCGTGCACGCCGGCAGGATGACGTCGGCGAACTTCGCCTCTCCCTCCATCCAGATAGCCTGCGACACGACGAACGGCACCTTGCCCTTGCGGTAAGCCTGCACGTGCTTGTTGGTGTCGGTCATGGTGCCGAAGAAGGAGCCGCCGAAACGGTAGTACATCTGCATCATCGAGTAGCCCGCGGCCGGATACTGGAACTTGTGAAACTGGGCCTCGATGTGGGAGCCGGTGAAGCCGCGCCCGAACCACTCGTGGGGCTCGTGCATCATGATCTCAGGCGTCTTCAGCCGGTAGCCCAGAGAGCCTTCGGCCGAGCGATGCGGCAACGAGAAGGCTCCGCCCCGCGGGAACATGCGGTAGACGAAGTCCTTGCCGGCCGCGCTGTTGCCGATGTCGCCCGAAATGCCGCCCTCGGTGTATCCCGGGAAGAAGAAGGTCTCGTCCTGTGGCGGGCCGTAGGTGGTGCTCCACAGATTGATGCCCGGTTTACCCATGCCCTGCATGGTGATGAGGGCGATCATGGAACGGGGCCACTCACCCCCGGTCGCGCACCGGGCCGCGCCGCCGAGGCCCGCGAGTCCGCCGGCGGCCAGCATGGTCTTCTTGGAGGCCCACTCGCGCGCCAGGGCGCGGATATCGCGGGCGAGCACTCCCGACTCGGCCTCGGCCCACTCGGGCGTCTTCGGCAGACCGTCGCTCGTGCCCAGCACGTAGTCCTTCCACTCGTCGAAACCGACGGTCTTGGTCGCCACGTAGTCTTTGTCGTAGGTGCCCTCGGTCAGCCAGGTGAACGCGATCGCCAGCGCGATAGGCACGTCTGTTCCGGGGCGGGGAGCCAGCCACTTGTCACCGATCATGCCGGCAGTGTGGTTGAAGTAGGGGTCGATGAAGACCATCTTCACACCAAGGTCTTTGAGCCACCGGCGGCGCGGCTGCGACTCATAGGCCGCGTACACTCCCCCCTGAGTCGTGTCGGGGTCGGACGACCAGAAGACGATCATCTCGGTGTGCTTGAGCGCGTCCTCGAGCAGATCGTAGCCCTCCACGAGGCCGAGGCGGTGAGTGTTGCCCCACATGTGCGCCCCGCCCCACAACCAGCCCTCCCAGCTGTCGGGGTTGGGCTCGATGTAGGTCATGCCGACCGCGTTCAAGAAGCGCTGATAGCAGCTGAAACGGTACCCCACGTTGCCCCACATCTGGTGGGAGCTGGGCTGCGTGTAGATCGCGCACGGCCCGTACTCTCGTTTGACCCGCATCATCTCGCCGGCGACCATGTCCCAGGCTTCGTCCCAGCTGATGGGCTCGTAGCCCGAGGTGCCCCGATTCTGGATGTTGCGATCACCCTTCGGATCGAAGTCGACCCGCTTGAGCGGCGTGAGGATGCGCTTGGGCGAATAGACCGTCGAGCGATGCGCGATCGTCCAGGGGCTCACCAACGCTTTTCGTGGCGGCGTGAACTGCCGTCCCCGGGCCTCGATGACCCATGAAGGCGCGTCGGTGTCGTCGAACTCGAGCGGGGTAAGGCGGATGATCTTGCCGTCTTTGACGTCGACGAAGACCGGGCCGCCGGTCGTGCAGTTCGTGAACCTCTCGATGTCTCCCATCAAGCGCCTCCTGCTTGTGCCGGTCGCTGCGATTTGGACGGTACTGACTGTTCGTTAGGCGCTAACTTATCGTATACTTAGAAGCGAATCAAGAGGCCTGCTTCGCGTGACTACCCAGACGGCTGGCTTTGCATAGCCGCGAGGCCGGAGTAGCATGAGAGGGCCGACGTACCCTTGTTCAGGGGGGCAACAGGTTCGTCTGTATCAAGGAGAAACACATGCCCGCGGGCGAGGTCGCAACCGACACCTACAGCAGAAAGCAGCAGATCGTCGAGGCGGCTCTGAATGCCATCGGCGAATACGGCATCCAGGGAGCTACCATCGCGAGGATCGCGAAGGGCGCGGGGATCACGTCCGCGGCGCTGTACTCCCACTTCGAAAACCGTCGCGCGATCCTGATAGCGGCCCTCGATGAGGTGTACGCGCAGATAACCGACAGCTTTCACGCCTCACGGAGCGAGGACCCTCTCGAGGTCTTTCGGCAGATCTGCGAGAGCCACACTCGAAAGGTCCTCAGCCAGGACAAGACGAGTCACGCCCACTTGTTTCTCGAATTCGTCGCCTCTGCGCCCGAAGAGGGGCTCCGCGACGCGCTCCGTGAGAAGGAGGAGGCCAACAAGCTGTACCTGATGTCGATCGTCGACAGCTT
>JAKAHF010000377.1 GCA_021815245.1 Actinomycetes bacterium | reverse complement strand
CCGCCGGCCGGCATGGAAGACATGAAGTGTGACGATGAAGAATACGGTCCTGCTAAACGACAAGTGCACTCGGCGAGTCACTTACACCGCACAGCGGGCGCTGGCCGTCAAGGCCAAGGCTTCCTCAGCCGCGCCACCGGACACGTGGACCGCCTTCGCACTGCCGTCTCACCCTCCTGGAGCCTCAGGCTCGACGACCTCTGGGCGCTTCTGCGGAGTGTGGCGGTGGGCCGTTGGCTGGCGGCGTGCATTCTCGACGCCCCTGTCACGCAGCGTCGTGGTCCCGGCACGACGCTTAAGGCAGCGGGCGACCTCGGTCCTTTGAGGACGTGCCCCAGGCCATCTCCCCTGCGTCGTCAGGGCCGGCTGCCCGCAGCTACGCACCCCCGTCGTCTCGGGTCGCCAAGCCAAGTGCGCCGAGCTCGCTGCGTAGCAGTGCCACGTCGAAGTGCAACTGTCGCCCAACGGTGCGAGCTGAGGCGATCTGCTTCTGACTGACGAGTCTGCGTAAGGTGTCCACGGTAAGTCCCACAGCCTTGGCCGCCTCGCCGATCGGCTGTAAGGAGAAGTCACCCAGCTTGCTTCGGTCGAACTGATTCACGTCCCCCTGGCGAAAGTACAAGTGGCCCCCTGCCCTGAACCGCTTTGCCACCAGCATCCCTGCCTCGACGAGTTCGCGCACTTTTGACGAGCTGACACCAAGAAGCGCGCCAACTTCACCAACTTTGAGAAGCTTCTCTTCGGTGTCTGATCGACAGTTCGCTCGCCAACGCTCGATCGTCGCGGGATCTATCGCGTCGATCCGTTCAACCGAGTAAAGACGGCCGCCGTTGATCCCATCTCGGCTGTCTGGAGCAAGTTGCCCTTCGTTATCGAGACGCCTCACTCTTGTCGTGGACACACCTAGACGCGTCGCGACCTCGGCGACGTTGAGCATCCGGTCTCGACGACGTGAGACTGGCACCACTGACGGTACCGGCGCTACTGCCAAGCGGTTGTCGACACCTCGAGTCCAGTGCCACGTGTACTCCTCACCGAATTGACCCGCACGTCCATCGGGTCGCCAGCACTTCGAACAAATGAGACCGGCCTCCGGCGCCGGCGTGTAGATCGTCATCCGCCCTCCACACATCGCCGTCAGTCCGGGGTCACGGTACGTGCAGCGCCGCGCTCGCACGACGTGAGCAGACACCTTCTCCACGAGATTCCGACAGGCCATCTTGTAGAGGGTGCTTGTCGAAACGCCCGCGCTGCGAGTCAACGCCGTGAGGTCAATACCGTCATCTCCGACGTTCACATCGGCCAGAACTGCGAAGACGCGCCGGTAATCATCGAGTTTCGCGCTGTCACACCAGATCCCGTTGTAGTTCGCTGCCCGTCCGAAGTAGGTACCCACAATCTCCTCTCGCAGTGACGCCGAGTACGGACTCGCGAGGTCGGGGTCACCGAGAACCACCGACGCGACGATAGCCCGCGGAGCCACCACCGGCGCTTCAAGGAGTGAGCGACGCAGACCTCGGTCAATGACGCCTCCTTCTCGCAGGGAGCGCCCGATGACACTTCGAACTCGCGAAGACTCGTAGCCGGGAAGTCGTGACGCGATCTCCTCGTAATCCGCCCCCGCCGCCCAGTGGCGAAGAATGGCCGGTGCGAAGGAGGTGTCGCCCGAGGCCTCGTAGCTGTCACCAACGGTCCAAACCAGCGCCAATTCGGCCGTCGTCCCGTCAAGCAACGCAATGGTCGCGACGGCGCACAGACGTACGAGTCGACCAGGCGACTGATCCGCCCGTCGGACATCGCTTCCGTCATCCCAGACCGCTCGCAGTGTCGACGTAATGCCGTAGCGCCCGCACATCTCAGTCACCAGCGGATCCACGCGTTGATCCCCGTCGGCGAGCAGCGACGCGAGCAGCACCGGCTCAGTGATGTCGGCCTCGCGCTCTTCGATCAGTTCCGTCACATGCTCGTGCGCCATCGCCCGCTCCTTGACGACCGCCTCTCGATCCGCTTCCCGTCGCCACAACTCCTCACGGATCGCCTCGCCCTGTATCCGCCAGTGCTCGATTTCGCGCTCGGACTTACCCTGGGTGCGAGTGCGCAGCAATTCGGAATCGGCCGCTTCGGAGCGGGCGAGCAAGTCCGCTATCTCCTCATCCATCTTCGTGACGCGGTAGTCCGCGTCCAGAAGCAAGTCACCTTCCCCGTGACGGAGTGTCGCCGCTCCTGTCGGCTGATCCAGGCCCCGTAGAGCTTCGAGAAGCGCGATCCCGACTCCGCGATGCACGAGAGTCCGACGCAGTGTGGCCACGATCTTCCCGTCACGCCGCCAGCGATAGGCGGTGGGGGTCTCCGATGCGAGCGTCTGGTGACCCTCCCATCGAGGGACTCCCTGGAAAGCTGCGCCACCTTGGGAGTGTTTGTGAGTCGCCGCTCCGGTCCCACGGCTCGTCGCTCGACGCGCTGCATCCTCAGCCTCGTAACGATCGAAGGCCGCCCATTCTTCATCAGTGAGGATCGCTCTCCACGGCAGCCGCACAGTGACATCGAAGTAGCGCTGCCCCGTCGCGGGGTCGAAACTCAACGCGTGACCCCGAACCTGATCGCGCTCGAGTTTGGTGTGGCGACGCACCGTCATCTGCCCGGTGCGGTACCAGTCGATGTGTCGCAGTAGGAGTTGCCGAGCTGCCCTCGTGCGCTCGTGAGCCCTCGAGTAGTCGGCGAAGGTTCTCCCTCGAGCCTTCGTTCCGGTCATGGGGACCGCATGTCTCGCAAGGTGCTCGCCGATCACCTCCCAGGCCTCACCCCTCGCGCGCATCGCGAGAGCCTCGTGGGCGACTGCCCAGAATGGGGTCTCGACCACGATGCGTGCTTTGCGCGTCGTGCCGCCGGCTTCGAGCACTCGCTGGCGCCCGAGGCCCAGAGGCAGTTCGCTCTCGCGACGGTCCCACTGACCGCCGGCCTCGAGGTGCTCGATCCCCTTGGTGAAGGTCTGCTCGGCGAGGGTCTCGGCGTTGCCCGAGCCCTCCGCGCGCCCGATGACGTCGGTGATCAGCTTCTCAGCACCGCTCGTCGCCACCAAGCGGTCACCTTCCCAGAGCTGGCAGCCCGGCAGGTGCCGATTGATCGCGGCCATCAGTTGGTTGGCGTACAGGTCGTTGCGCCACCACCGGCTGCGGAAGGGCACGGAGATGGCGTGGACGCGTCCGGCGAGGGCGACTGCGGTCAGGAGGTCGACGTAGGCGTTGCGCCCGATCTGCGCCGGGTCGTTCGGATCAGGCGGCAGGTTCGCCTTCACCGCCGAGTCCGCCACGGCGACGAACAGCGTTTCACCGATGAGTCCGACCCATCCGAAGATCCCCGCACCGCCAGCGGGATTGAGGTCGCGGTAGCGCACCGCCAGCCACTCACGCGCCGCAACGTCCATGGGGAGACGCCGGAGTGCCGCAAAGTCCGCCTTGGACTCGTACACGGCGACCCCGGTGCCGCGCTGATCGTCAAGCTTGTCCAGGTTGCCCTTCTGTGAGACGCGAATGAGCCCCACCTGATAGCGGTGTGCTGGGTCCAAGTCGAGGACACCTCGAACCCGCATGACGAACGGGTGAGTGGTCGGCCCCACGGTGGAGCCTGCCCGATGTCTCTCCGGAGGCCCATCGGCCCCGTTGTGGCTCGAATCCTTAGGTGAGTTCTTGGCAGTCATGCTGGCGACGGTGCCCGCCGTCATCTCCGGCGCACTCCCCTGCGAATACGTTATTCTGAGCTGGGAGAGGGCGATGTAGAGACAGGTGGCCGATCTTTGGCGGCGACCCTATCGCTCCTGGTCAAACGGGTCAGACTCGATCGACCTCACG
>JAKAHF010000376.1 GCA_021815245.1 Actinomycetes bacterium | reverse complement strand
CATCGCCCAGGGTCTGCTCACCGACGAGGGTGGCCACGGCGAGTTCCCGTTCACCGGGGCCCAGGTGGCGCTCATGGGCATCGCGGTCGTAGCGCTTGTCGGTGCCGGGTTCGGGCTTCGCAGGCTGGGACGTAACCGGGCCTAGGCGTTCGGCTTTGTGAGGGACTCCGCGAGGGGCCTTCCCACACTGATGTGACTTTGAAGCCCCGTCTGCTTCGGCAGGCGGGGCTTCGTACTCGATAGCGTTCTGTCGCCACGGCATTTGCCCGCCGGTGGACCGCTGCATTATGATGGCCGAACGCTCCGAGACCAAACTACCAAGGAGGCCGCGTGCCCGAGACCCTTCGTCAGCGGATGTCTCGAGGTCCGATCGATCCCTCCGTGGTCTTGGATATCCTGCGTGAGCTTCTCGAGACACTGGCCTTCGACCACTGGCGCGGCATCGTGCACGGCGATATCGCTCCCGAGACCATCGTGCTCTCGCGCGGCTGCCGCCCGTACTTCTCTGGTAGCCAACCCTCGTATGTCGGAAACCTGGATGCCGATCCCGGGGATGAAGACTTCGAGTGGACCGAGCGTCACTCGACGCCCGGGCCCACCGCCGACACCGGCGCGTACAAGGCTCCTGAGCAGGTGGGCGGAGGCCCCGCCGACGAACGCAGCGACATCTTCGCCCTGGCGGTGGTGGCCTACGAGATGTTCACCGGCCGTCACCCGTTCGGCGCCTCTGATGGTCTGCCTCGGGCCGCCGTCGCCCAGCGCATCGCGAACGAGCCTCCGCTCGGCATCGCCGCGGAGACGTTGGCCGGTCTACCGCGACCGGTGCTCGCGGCGCTCGATATGGCCTTCGCGAAGAACCCCGCGAATCGTTTCAGTGACACGGTGGGCTTCATCGAAGCCCTCAAGGAGGCCGCCCCGGTGGCCCCCGAGCTGGAGCAGCAACCGGCCTTCGAGCAACAACAGCCCGTGGATTTCGTCATGCCCGGGTCGCCCCGCCGCAGGCTGATGTGGGTAGGCGGCTTGGCCGTCGTCGTGCTCGCGTTGGTCGTGTTGGCCTTGTGGTTTCTGCTGGCTCGGGATGGAGATCCCGTGGCGGGCGATCCGGTGGCGACGACCGCGGAGACAACGTCTACGGCTCTCTCGGCCCTCGTCACGACTCCGATACCGACCGCCGCATCGACGACGACCAGCGCGATTGCGCCGTCGACGACCACCGCGGCCCCAATCACCACGACGACCGCAAGCACGACGACAACCACCGTCGCCATGGTGCGCGTCGAGCAGACCGATCCCCTGTTCTCCTTCGCCGGCGATTGGACCACCGTCTCCGACGATTCAGCCTCTGGGGGCGACTTCGCGTTCGCGAACTCTCCGGGAGCCTCGATCACCGTGACCTTCGAGGGCACCTATCTCGCCTGGATCGCCAAGCGGAGCCCCGCCTACGGCAAGGCTGAGGTGACGCTCGACGGCAAGACCCTCGGCGTCATCGATCTCTACGCGGCGACAGAAGGGTGGCAGGTGAAGGTGTGGGGCTCAGGCAACCTGAAGCCGGGCCTGCACACCGTGGTCATCTCCTGGATCGGAACGAAGAACACCGCCGCGACCGACACCAACGTCGGTGTGGATGCCTTCGAGGTCAGGGGAGCGCTGGTAGGGAGTCGCTGAGCGAGCCGGCGGGCGCCTGGATCAGCTGTAGCTCCTCCCGGAAGTCGGAGATGAGCATCGACAGAAGGTCACTAGACATCGGCGCACCGCCCGCGCTGCTAGATTTGGTCCTATGGATAGGGCGGCTCCACCGTGTCGGCCAACCAGTCCATCGCCTCGTCGTCGGCGCACCAGGCAGTATCGAGCAAGAATGCGCATATCGCGGCTTCTTCCTCGCTGCCGGGGGCGTAGACGTCGATCTCAGCCACTTCGTTACTCTCAACAGGACCCGAGAGCAGGAGTTCGGGGACGTGGGGATTGGCCTTGATAGCCCGCTTGAGCTTGCGAGAAAAACGCGGGCTCGAAGGTAGGGCCGCGCGGGCAGGAATCCCCAGAGTTGGCCGTCATCCGGAGCCCTGTCCAGAGCCTTGTCGAGTGTTCGCCGGCCCGCTTTCACCGCTTCGAAAGCGTGCTTGAGCATGCCTTCCGCATCCTCGGGGTGGAGGGCGAGGAAGAGGTGAGCGTCGGCGCATTCGGGGTCGAGCTGAAGAGCCTTCTGGGCGAGCGCCACGCTACCGGGCTCGTCGGGAGCGTTCCAAGCATCGTAGACGAGACGCTGGGCCTTCGAGGGGCGATCGATCGGATCGCTGCGGGGAATGGGACCGGCCTCGACCAACCGTTGCATCTCGAGGTTGAGCTCCTCGATGGATGAGTACTCGCGCGATTTCGCCAGCTGCGACATGTCGAACATGATCTCCTCGCTCAGAGCGGGCCCAGGCCCGAGGAGGGGCGAGCGGAACGCGACGGTCGGACCAAGGCCGCCGAAGGCCGCGCGGTGATCCGCGGCCAGCCGAGGCCCGGCCGTGCCGGCGCGGCACTAGGTGTCGAGGGTGTGCGTGGCGCCCGCCGCTTCCCAGCGTGCGAGGCCAGACGCCCCGCGGACCCACGCCGGAGGGCGTCGCGGGGGCATCGATCTCAGAGCAGTGCCCTGAACTCCTCGAGGCTAAGGCCGTCCTTGGGGCAGTAGCCGCTACGTGTTGCTCGAAGCGAACCAGTCTTCGATGTCTAGGTCGGAGAACCGTGCGAAATCGCCAACATTCCGGGTGACCAGCACCAGGTTGTTCACCCTCGCAATCGAGGCGATCTGGCCGTCCACAAAGGAGGCGGATCTTCCTGCCGCTTCCAAACGAGCCCGCTCCTCGGCATGCCAGCGAGCGGCTCGATCATCGTAGGGATGAACGACAAGGGCCGTCAAAGCGTGCAGATAGGCTTCGAGCAGAGCACGCTTGCGCGACGCCGGAAGACGGCAACAACCGAACCACAGCTCGTGAATCACCGGGGCGGCGGACGCGATCTCGCCTTGATGATCGAGGATGCGGGCGACGACCGCCGCGTTCGGGTGCCGAGCGATGGGCTCGGAGAGCACGCATGTGTCCAGCAAGTAGCGTGCGCTCACAGGCCGACAGCCCGGCCGGGATCCCTGTCGCGAACAGCATCCAGATCGGCCGGCTCGAGACCGTTTCTGTCGGCGTCGTAGGCGGCACGCAGTTCGGCCAAGAAGCCGAAAGGCTCCCGGGACTGGGAACACAAGCGCGCGAACTCGCCGGTCGACACCACGAGCGCGACGGGCTTCCCTCTGCGGGTGAGCTCGACGATGCCTTCGTCTTCTGCCAAGCGCACTACCTCCGAGAGGTGGTCTCTGGCTTCTGCGATGGTGAACTCGTGGGTCATGTCCGGCCCTTCCCAGCCTGGGTCACTCAGATGGCTATCTAGATAGCCATCATATCACGACCCCCGCGTGGGTCCGCCATGGGTCCTTGTTGGACCTTTGTCTCCATGCTTGCGCACCTCTTGCCGGCTGGATGGGAGACTTCGCGGGGGTCGTCGGTCGCCGGTGTTGGCGTTAGGCCACGGCCTTGTCCATTCGAACGAACGACACCTCAGAGATGTTCGCCCTTTCCTTCGCGTGCTCGACGGTCATGCTGACCAGGGCTCCGGCGGCGTCGAGATCCAGATAGACGTCCTCCGATACCTCTTTCGTCTCCTCTACAGGCGCATCGGAGAACTCAATAAGCGCGGTGTCGGTGTCGGCGAAATACTTGATCTTCATGCCGCCTACTCCTCCTTGAATCCCCTGTCGAAAAAGGCATTGTGTACGGTCTCTCGATCAGGAGGAGAACCACCCGCAGGTACTTCTGCACCTCAT
>JAKAHF010000375.1 GCA_021815245.1 Actinomycetes bacterium | reverse complement strand
CAAGAGGATCGACGTGTTCCTGGCGGCCCTTGCCGCTGCGAGGAAGACCGACCCCGGGATCACCGGCGTCGTGGTGGGCGACGGGCCGTCGCGCGCCGAGCTCGAGCGGCAGGCGATCGATCTCGGCCTCGTACCCGGCGGGGTCGAGTTCACCGGCAAGCTGCCCCACGTCTGGGACCGCTACGCGGAAGCCGACATCTTCGTGCACTTGGCGCTGAGCGAGGGTACCCCCAACGTCGTGCTCGAAGCCATGGCGACCGGACTGCCCGTTGTCGCTACCCCGGCCGGTGACGTAGGCCGCATCGTGCGATCGAACGAGAACGGGTTCGTAGTGCCCTTCGACAACGCGCCGGCCGTGACCCGACGGTTGCTCGAGCTGTCGCGCTCGGTCGAGCTGCGCTCGCAACTGGGAGCGCGAGGTCGTCTCGATGTGCAGGGTTCGTTCGGAGTCAGACAGGTGAGGGACTCCCTGGAACGTTTCTACGCGGCCGTGTGCGGCGCGGCCAGAGGCCCCGGTAGGTAGGCCGTGGGCAATCCTTTGACCGACCGCATCGCGCGATGGGCAGGGGTGCGACCGCCGGCGCCGAACAGTGGCGCGATCGAGGCCGAGGGCGCCGAGGTGTTTCCCGCGGGAGGCGACCTGACGCCCGACGGCTTGCCTCGCTCGCGGCAGGTACGACGGTCGACGGCCTTTCTCGCCGGCACGCTCGCCGGCGGAAACCTCATCGCCATGGTATTGCGTTTGGCCGGTGCCGTGCTCCTCGCTCGACTCGTCGTGCCCAGCACCTTGGGCCTCTTCAACGGCATCGGCATCGCTCTGGGATACGCGTCGGTGCTGCAGCTGGGGGTATTGAACGGTCTCAACCGGGAGTTGCCGTTCTTCGTCGGCAAGGGTGATCGCGAACGGGTGAAGGACCTGGCGGCAGCCGGCCAGGCGTGGGCTCTCATGGTAGGGGCGGTCGTCTTTGTGGCCCTTTCCGCGGTCGCGGGCTGGGAGCTTGCTCACGGTGAGAATTGGAAAGCCGCCGGCTGGTTCACCAATGCCGTTCTCGGCGTGCTCTTCTTCTACAGCACCTCGTATATGCAGAACACGTTTCGCAGTGCGCACGACTTCGCCCGGCTGGCCGTCGTGAATGTCGCCGAGACGGTTGTCAGTCTGATCTTTCTGGGATTCGTGGCTCTGCTCGGTTTCTATGGACTCTGCGTGCGCTCGGTGCTGATATCGGTCGTCAGCGCGATCATGTTGTTCCTGTGGCGCCCGGTGCGCGTCGGGCCGAAATGGAACTATCAGCACTTCAAGCACCTGCTAATCATCGGTGCCCCCATTCTTGGTGTGGGTTTGCTCTATTCGTGGTGGCTTGGAGTGATCAACTCCACTCTGGTTCTGAAACTGATGGGCACCGAGGGTGTCGGGCTCTACAGCATGGTGCTCATGGCCTCCACAGCCCTCGACGTGATCCCCATCGCCGTTGCCCAGGTGATCTATCCACGCATGGCCGAGAACTACGGCAGGAACCCCAATCTTCGCGAGTTGATTCTCATGGCTCGAAAGCCGACCCTGCTGACGGTGGCCGTACTGGTGCCGGCCATCGCGGTCGCGTGGTTCGTCGTCGGCCCGGTCGCGAGATTCGTGGTGCCTGCCTATGCCGCAGCGGTCCCGGCCATGCAGTGGGCACTGCTTCTGCCGCTCGTGGGTAGCCTGCAAACAGTCAACTCGCTTTTCAATGTGGCCAGGCGCCAGGACCTCTACTTGGCGGCGATCGTCATCGGCATCGCCGTCTACGTGGGTGGTCTGCTCCTGCTGACCCGCAACGGCATATACCTCGCGGCATTTCCGCAGGCAATGCTTGTGGGCCGGGTGGCGTACACGGTCGCATCGTACGCGTTCATCTTCTGGCTGCACCAGCGCGAACGGGGCGCCTCATAGTCGAAAGGTCCCCTCGTCCGCACTGCTGGTGGTCAGGGCTGTCGATGCGTTTGCGGTGATCCCTCTTCGGCCGGCCAGAACCGAACCGCCACGCAAGCGCCGACCATCAACCAGGTGAACTTCTCCAGCTCGAGGCTGAGGGTGAGGCCCTGTGTGGCGACGACCAAAAGGGCGGTGAAGAGGCTTGCCGACGCTTGACTGGTCTTGGCCCAGCCTTCTCTCGCCGCGCGGGCATTGGCTTTCCAAAGCACGGCGAAGCCTGTCAGCAAGATCACGAGAAACGCCGCCAGCCCGAGCGCGCCGGCACCCACGCTCAGGCCGAGATACATGTTGTGGGCGGCTTTGCGCTCGACACGTTCGAAGGTGTAGTAGCCGGCAATGGCACGTACCACGCGCTCGCCTCCCAGGCCGACTCCCAAGAGGGGGTTGTCGGCCACTTCTCTCGCGGCGGCCTCCCAGGCTGCGCCCCGGCCCGTGCCGAATCGTTCGAACGAACCCCCGGTGATACCCGACTCGTACTTGCCGAACACCGCGTCGGAGTAGTCGGCAGGCGCCACGAGAGCTACTACCACCGTCGCCGCGATGATCACGGTGAAGGCCACGAGCGCGCGCTTGAGCGACACTTTGTATTGCAGCAGGAGCGTCGCTCCTACGACCGCGACCAAGCCTACCAACGCTCCCGCGGAGTAGGTCGTGACTATGGCGGCGAAGATCACGACGAAGACCGTCCAGAAGAGGAGCTTGCCCCGGGCCGTCGTGGCCGTGAGAGCCGAGTTGACAGTGAAGGCGAGGGCGAGGAGCAACTGAAACGAGAAGTAGTTGGGATCGCCCACCAATCCCGAAGAGCGCGCGTACGCGCCCGAGGGGACGGCCACCAGCCACGAAGACGCGATGCCGAACTGCGCGAGGAGGGTGATGACCGACAGTAGGCCGCCGATGGTCATCGTGACGTACCCCATCCACAAGACGCGCCGCGGCTCTGTCAGGAGGTGAGCCGTCAACAGCACCAGCACCGCCAACTGGACGAGCGTCAACATCTCGGTCAGCGACAGGCCGCTGCCGTCACCTCTGAACGGCTGGGCGCTCGCCGTGAGCGCGATGATCACCGCGAGCGCGATGAGCCCGGGCACGAGGCCTTGGCCGATGCCGGTAACCGGAGACGCGGTGGGGCGCTGCTCCCGGTCGAAGAGCACCGCCAGTACCGCCCAACCTCCGAACAACGGCATCAGCGTGGCAATGGGGAGGACGTCGAGCGATAGGCTGAGTAGCGTCCCTCCCTGCATGGCGGCGACGAGAAGAAGAAAGGGAACCAGGGCCTGCCGGGAGCGCCACAGCCACACCGCGCCGACCAACAGCAGAGCGATGACTCCGACGACGAAGGCCGTGGCCGCGCGCGCCGCGGCGGCGCCTGCGATGACGGCCAGCACCCCGGCGCAGAGCCAGGGCACTACCGTCGAGCCTACCCTTCTTGCCTCGGTTCGAAGCATCGTGCCACCGTCGCCGAGTTAGCCTGCGGCGTGATAGTACTCGCTGCCGTATCCCGGCACCTTGCGGCTTTTCACTCCGGTGATCACGAGTCCGATGAGGGGAGCCTGCACGCGATCGAGCACGGCGCGTATCTCACGGGCCTGCTTGGCCGTGGCGTTGCCCGCCCGCGACACGATGATGACCCCGTCGACGCGCGGGGTGAGGCTCACGGCGTCGGCGACGAGCAGCACTGGGGCTGAGTCGACGAGCAGATAGTCGACGAGAGAGTAAGGGAACTCGTCAAGGCGAAACTGGCGCAGCTCGGCGGGAAACCGAACAGAGCATTCGCCGACGAAGCGAACCACCCGTACTTCCGAACCGGTGATGGGCGGATAATCCCCATCCACAAGGCACGGGTCCGAGAAAACGTCGCGACGATTAATGTGGGGCCGCCGGAG
>JAKAHF010000374.1 GCA_021815245.1 Actinomycetes bacterium | reverse complement strand
GCGCAAGGCCGAGCACGAAAAGATCGCGGACATCTGCGCCCGCGTGCCGGCCGGGCCGGCCGGCAGCTTCCACGAAGCGCTGCAGTCCATCTGGTTTGCGCACATCGCGCTGCGCAATGAGGGCTGGGGACCGGGGCTGAGCTTCGGCCGGCTCGATCAGTACTTGTACCCGTTCCTCAAAGAGGATCTCGCCAGGGGGACGCTGACCAGGAGCGAAGCGCGCGAACTCCTCGGCGCATTCCTCGTCAAGGTGAACGATACGGCGTTTCTCACCAGCACGCTGAATATCGAATCCCTCGCCGGCTTCCCGACCATGGTCAGCATGACCCTCGGAGGGGTGACACCGGAGGGCAAGGACGCGGTCAACGAGCTCTCCTACCTGTTCATCGACGCCGAACAGGATGTCGGTCTGAACGCCGAGGAGATAACCATCCGGGTGACAAACGCCAACCCGGACTCGTTCCTGATGAAGGCGCTCGACGTGTCGAAGGCGCTTCGAGGCAAGTTCAAGTTCGTGAGCGACCGGACCATCATCGACCAGCTGCTGAGTGAAGGCCGGCCGGTCGAGCACGCCAGGGACTACGTGCTGGTCGGCTGTTTCACCCCCGCGGTACCCAGCCACTCGCTCGACGTCACCGCAGCCCAGATCAACGGCCCCATGATGCTCGAACTGGCGCTCAACAACGGCCGCCTGCGACTGACCGGCGAGCTGGCCGGGGTGGAGACCGGCGACCCGAGCAGCTTCCGATCGTACGAAGAAGTCTGGGCGGCGTTCGAGAAGCAGGTCGCCTTCTTCATGCACAAGATGCTCGCCGCTCGCAATATCGACACGCAACTCTACGCGAAGTATGCGACGTGCCCGTTCATGTCGTCGTTCTTCACGGCCTGTGTGGAGAACGGCAAGGACCTTATTGCCGGGGGTACCGCTCCTTACATCAGGGAAGGCTTCGGCCTTGGCGGTCTGCCGAACATCGGCGACTCGCTGGCCGCCATCAAGAGGGTAGTCTTCGACGACCACCTGACCGACATGAAGGGCCTCGTCGACGCTCTCGACAAGAACTTCGAAGGCGAGGAGCGGCTGCTGCAGGCCCTCAAGAACGCGCCGAAGTTCGGCAACGACGACGACTACGTGGATTTCGTCGTGAACGACGTCGTCGGCCTGTTCGAACGGGAGATCGGCAGGCACAAGGGGCTGTGCGGCGCAAAGCCGGCCCTCGCCGTGGCCTCGGGTACCGGGCACCTGATCATGGGGACGCAGGTGGGCGCCACGCCCGAGGGGAGGAAGGCCGGCGAGCCCTTCGCCGAGGGTGGCATCTCGCCGCACCAGGGCCGCAACACCAGCGGGCCGACCGCGACCCTCCGCTCGGTCTCCAAGGTCGACCACATGAAGATCCGCGGGGGCTCCGTTCTCAACATGAAGTTCAACCCGGAGGCGCTGGTCGGGCAGGAGAAGAAGGACAAGTTCCTTTCGATGCTCCGCATGTACTGCGAAACAGGCGGCTTCCATGTCCAGTTCAACATCGTCGACGTCAAGACCCTGCGCGACGCGCAGAAGCACCCGGAGAAGTACAGGGACATGCTGGTGCGCGTGGCGACCTACAGCGCCAAATTCGTCGAGCTGAGCCCCAGGATGCAAGAGGACATCATCGCGAGAACGGAGTTCGAGTGATCACGGGCACTGAATACGAAGTATTGAATCCCAGGGGAGACGTCGATCCGATTGCGAGGATCGGCCTGAACCCGCGCATCACCGACCTGAACAAAGCGACCATCGGTCTCTACGCGACCTTCAAGGAACATTGGGTGCTCATCCTGGACGAGATCGGAAAGCAACTCAAGGAGTTGTATCCGGGCATCCAGTTCACCAGCTATCAGTACACCAAGGACCTGAACTCGTACACACAGGTGGCCGAGCTGGCCAAGGACCCGGAGGAGAGGCCGGGCTTCGAGGAATGGGTCAAGGGCGTCGATGGTGTGATCGTCGCCAATGCCGACGCGGGCTCGTGCACGCTCTACCTCACGTTCAACGCCGCATTGCCCGAGCACCTGGGCAAGCCGACCGTTCTGACTGTGGCGAGCGAGTTCGTCGACCTGCTGAAGCGATCGGCCTATCTGCGTGGCGTACCGGCTCTTCGGTACGCCCGCCTTGAGATCCTCGACATAGCCATGGAACCCGACATGAAGCCCTGGGTCGAGCGCATCATCCCGGAGAGGGTGCGGGCCGCCATTCCCGCCATCGTCGCTGGGCTGACCGCTCCGCTCACGCCTGAGGAGGCGGCAGTCCCGCCGCAGCAGGCGAACGGATCCCGGGTGGCGATGAAGGGCACGCTCGACCAGGTCTTCAGCTCGTTTTACGCGGAGGGCTGGTGCTATGGGATGCCGATAATGCCGCCCACGGAGGAAGCGGTCGACGAGATGCTCACGGGCACCGACCTTCCACGCGATCACGTGGTGGCGGCCATACCGCCGATGATGGGCAAGGCCACCGTCGAGAAGATCGCTGTGAACGGCGTCATGGCGGGCTGTCTACCCACCCACATGCCTGTCTTGATCGCTGCGGTCGAAGCGATGACCGACCCGCACATGTGGCTAGAGGCGTACACGTGCAGCATTGCTTCATGGGCGCCACTCATGATGATCAACGGCCCTATCCGCAGAGACCTCAACCTGACGACGGGCCCGGCCCTGCTCAGTCCGTACCGCCGTGGCAACACCGCCATAGCGCACGCAGTCGGGCTGATCCTCATGAACATCGCCGGCATCAAGCCGGGGCGCGAAGACATGGCCATGTTCGGGCACGAGGGCCGCGCGGGCATGTGCATCGCGGAGAACGAGGAGGAGTCGCCCTGGGAGCCGATGCACGTCTACTACGGGCTCGACAGGGACGACAGCGCCATCAGCGTTTCCTGGCCCAACACGCGCTATTTCGCGATGATGCCGGAGGACTTCGGCACGGTCTTGAAGGGCATATGCGAGACCATCCCGGCTTTCGGCTTCGATCCCGGTTGCACGCTCATTCTGAGCCCGCAACTCGCCAAGTTCCTTCACACCAATGGCATGTCCCGCAAAGATCTGGTGGACTACATAGTCGAGTATGCCCGGATACCGGCCAGCAGCCTTGCCATGCGTTGGATGATTGGCCACCATCACGAGCCCAAGGGCGTGCCGCTGCCGCAGGATCCCACCCGGGTCGCCCGCAAGTTCTGGTCGGGGATGCACATCCCGGTCATCGTGGCCGGGGGGAACGGCATCGCGCTCTTGTTCTATGGGGGCGGCGGCGATCACGGCGGGCCGGTCACGAAGAAGATCCAGCTTCCGAAGAACTGGAGGGAGCTGGTTGCCCGCTACGAAGAGCGCGAGCCGGTAATCAAAGCCTAACCCAGCCGCCACTGCTCCGTCGTCATGTCATTGACAGTCTATGGATAGCTAGTTTAGTATCCTAGCTGGTAGTACGGTTGCATAGTCCGCCCAAGGATTGTTGGGCGTAGCGGCGGAAAACGCTCCCAGTGAGCAATCGATGCACCACCTGAGCAATGCTGCGCTTTGGGCATGAGAAAGGGGGAGTCGGGGCTGAAGGAATGAGGCAGGACTGTGTATCGAGCGTTGAGGTCTCGCAAAGGAGAGTGGGCGTGCATATGAAGCGTTCTTCTGTCATAGCCTTGTTTGTTCTCATTCTCGTCGTGTCCCTGAGCGTGGTCGCGTGCGGTACCTCCTCAGGAACTACGACGACCACTGCCGCGACGGGCTCCACGGCAACCACCGCGTCACCAGGTACTACGGCCAGCACGACCGCGGTGGCCGAGGGCGGTGTGGTGAAGCTCGGCTGCACCTTGCCGCTCAGTGTGAGCATAGGGCC
>JAKAHF010000373.1 GCA_021815245.1 Actinomycetes bacterium | reverse complement strand
CACCGAGGACTGCTCGTGGATCGCGCCGATCTACGTTTACGCCGGCAGCTTCGAGACCGAGGCACTGGCCGCCGGCGCCGAGCGCGTCCTCAGCGGCCAAGAAGAGGCGAAGATCTATACCGGCAAGCCCGTGTGGTCGGGTTTCGGAATCGAAGCCTGGGAGCGACCATGACGATGGGTGTAGGTGTGGACATCGTGGCCATAAGTACGATGCGTGATGTGCTGAAAGAGAACGACACAGGGCTCACCAGGAAGGTCTTCACTGAGTGGGAACGAGAACGTTCGAAGAATCATCCCGACAGGGTGGCCTACCTGGCCATGACATTTGCCGCAAAGGAAGCAATATTCAAGACATTCGGCATTGGCTGGGAGAGCGGCGTTCAGTTTAGGGAGATTGAGATCCGGGATGGCATGTGGGGAGAACCACTTCCATGCCTTGCCGGAAGATTTGACGAAATAGCTCGCGAGCGAGGCGTATCGCGTGTGCTCTTGAGCCTGTCATACGATGGAGACTATGCAATTGCCATGGCGACACTGACGTGACGTGGACGGAAAGATGTACGCGGAGTTCGGGGGCACGTATGCCAGATGAGCACTTCGCCGTCCGCCTCGAGGGGGCACTTGAGAAGATCAGCTGCCACCCAGGCGACCCTAGGCTCATCGCGATAACTCATGGCGACTACGATCACGCCGGAAATGCCGCCTATCTCCGCGAAAGATACGGTGCCCCGGTCGCCGTGCATCGGGGTAATTGGGAGCGAGTCATGCGAGTGGACGGGACATGGAGTGGTTACCGTTTGTCCCGGGCATGGCAAGCCCTTTCCTCTCGACCAGGGTCGGCGGATTCGGCCAAGATAGTGCGGTCCTCAAGCACGTGTCGGCCACAGCCTTTGCTTCCTTAGTCGTAAGCATGCAGCGAGGAACTGTTACGGCATCGATTCCCGTCTGTTGACTGTCGCGGCACTTGAGATGCAGTTCGAAGGAGGAATACGCATGAGGAAGCGGTCGGTGGTCTTGGTTGTTGTGGGCATCGTTGCCTTGGGCTTCGTAGCCGGGGTGGCGCTGGCATCATGCGGTGGATCTGCGACTCCAACAACGTCAACCGCCGGGCCGACCACGTCGCAGCAGTCCGGGACTACCCTCGCGCCGAGCACAACCACGCTGGCCGACATACTCCCGGCGGTGTCGACGGTCCGGTATGAGAACCAGAAGTTCGGCTTCTCCATGGGTAGACCGGCGAGCAGCCCGGTCGAGACCCAGGGTTTCGAGGCCTATCTCCCGCTCACGCAGACCTCGGTCGTTGGATTCACGCTTACCCCTGAGATCTTCCAGGGGACGAATCTCCTTGACGCCGGGGTGTATGTCGGCGCCAGCTCCGACGCGACGGTTGTCGAGAAGTGGAACCAGCCGGTGGCGGATTCCGGTGAGAAGAGCGCGGGAACTGTGGAAATCAACGGGGTGTCGTTCGCGGTCTTCACCTCAGACGAGGCTGCGGCCGGAAACATCTACGAGGCCAAGATCTACCGAACACTGCATGATGGGACGTGTTTTGAGATTGTCGAACTCCTTCATTCCGGGAACATCGGCAACTACGACGAGGGAACGGTTGTCGAGTTCGACAAGGCCGAAATGGAGGGGTACCTGGAAGCGATGGTCAAGACCTTCGCGTTCTGACGCTCGCTGTCTGCGTGAGGCGCAGCGGAGGTCGACCACTCTTCGGGTGATCTCGCATACGCCGGGGGTTCGTTTGCTAGCTGCCGGTAGGGACTGCCTTGTTCAGAATCAACTCCTGGCAGATTCGCACTCCCTCCATGGCATCCGTGCTCCACGAATCGCCCCCCACGTAGTCGCAGATGTCACTGTCCATGGTCCCGCCACCCAGGACGATGGGGGGTCGATAACCGAGATCGGAGCCGTGAGCACGGATGAGTCTGGTAGTCGCCTTCATACTCTCGTAGGCGGCAACGATGAGTCCCGAAAGGCAGACGACATCAGGGCGGGTCCGCCTCACCTCCGAAAGGAACTTCTCCCGAGGAACATCCACACCGAGATCGACCACGTTGAACCCGTAGCTTCTGAGCGCTGTCCCGAACACGTTTTTGCCGATGTCGTGAATGTCCAGGCTTACGGTTCCCAGTAGGATCGTCCCCGCGCAGCCTTCCGGCTCAGCCGGTTCCTGCAGTGGTTGCACCACCTCAAGCACCTCGGTGAACAGCTCTCCGGCCATGACGAGAGCGGCGAGGAAGTACTCTTTTCGCTCATACCTTTCACCTACCATGCGCAGGGCCTGCTGGCAGGTGCTGAGCACAACCCGAGGTGCGATCTCCCCGCTCTCGACGACTTCGCGGGCCAACTCGAGGGTGCGTTCCTCGTCGAGGTCGATCAGTGCCTGGTACAGCGAATCAAGCGTTGACATCTGTGCTCATTCCCCCGCCGATTACTCGTTCCCTAGTTGCGCATTCAGTTGGAACATCTCCGCCCTCAGAAGGAAATAGCCCCAACTGACCGGGTGGCCCGCCACATCCCGAAAGAGGTGCTCGAGGCGTAGAGCGGCCATGCCTTCGGGTTCACTCAAGGCCGCCGCGCTCTCCGCGTCGAGGTTCGTCGCCCTCACCACCAACTCGCCCCGGGGGAATCTCTCGCCCCGGTCTGATTCCAAGAAGGCGTGGAGCGCGGTGAGCTGAAGCTGCGACTCGAGCAGAGGGCGGCGGGGGTCATAGACTACAAATTCGTTGTGATACATGGTGGGCCCGGCATTGCTCGTCACCAAGCGCCGCAGACACACGATTCGCTGGCCTTCTACGATTCGGAGCATGTCGGCAGTCTTCTTGTCGGCCCTCGTCATCGAGACCGACAGCAGGCGTATCTCTGCGGAGCCGTCCAACCATTCGCCGGAGAGAGACGTAAGGCGGAAGGTGGATTTGCTGAGGTCCGGGGAACGGACGAAACTACCTCGGCCCTGGATGCAGGAGATCAGACCTTGTCCCTTGAGAGCGGTGAGCGCGCGCCGCACGGTCATGGGGCTGACCCCGAATTCGTTGCAGAGATGCGGACTATTTGGGAGCCGGCTGCCCGGCGCGTAGATCCCGCTGGCAATCCGGCCGCTCAGGGTATCGACAATGACCTGATAAGCAGGTCGTCTTGAGTCGCCATCACCAGTGGTGACAGGATTGCAGGTCCCCTCGGATTCCGCCGACAAGGACCGTCTGCCAGGTGTTCGTCCCATGCTCCCCGCTACGCTGTGCGGATTCCGGTGTCGTCCGAATAATACCTCAGGACAGCTCCGGCGCACGACAAAGAACTCAGCGACCCGCCAAACTGCTTCGGTCATTCAATCAGTCATGGATCTGGACGGAGCGCAGCCAAACTGTTCACGATTACGATACTGCTTGCGTCGTAAGATATATATGTTATATGCTCATCCCGCCGGGGGGACCCTGTCCGAAGAGTGCGCGGTCAAATGAGGGCGAATTGCCGGTGATTGAGCTGAGTTGAGCTGGTCCCATGCAAGCCAACATCTGGAAGGAGCGCTAGTGGCCCACGAACTCGTAGAAGCCATGGCGAACATGAAGGAGGAAGAAGCCCTTCACATCGTCGACGACCTGCTCGCCAAGGGAGAGGACCCCAACAAGATTCTGGACCTCTCTTCTGAGGCCATGCAGGTGGTAGGCCAACGCTATCAGGAGGGCTCTTACTTCCTGCCGGAACTCATCATGAGCGGCGAGATGCTGCGCAAGATCGGCGAGACCCTGAAACCGCTTCTGGCCGCTCGGTCCGGCGTGAGGAAAAAACTGGGCACCGTGGTCTTGGGCACCGTGCGTGGCGACATCCACGACATCGGCAAGGACATCGTGGGCTTCATGCT
>JAKAHF010000372.1 GCA_021815245.1 Actinomycetes bacterium | reverse complement strand
TCGAAGGGGTTCCGGCCCGATCGACCCGGCGAGGTGGCCCCTCGTTTGATTTTTCTCGAAAAGCCCCGTGATCACGGGGCTTTTCGCGTTATGGCGGTGGCCCCGCTGCTGCGGCGCCGATCCTGGGCCCGGATCGGCTCGCGCAGCGCTGAAGGCCGCCTGAACGATTCCGCAGACGGGGCGAGGGCGCTCAAACCATACGTGGCAGGAATACGTTGCCACGCGCATGATTATTCGCGCCGAAAGACCTCTGACGAAGTCTCGCGGGTCTATCCTCTTCCCAGGACACAAGTGCTCAAAAATCGCGAATAATGGAATGCAGATATCGATAGGCCATGTTAGAATGTTACTGCCTGATAAGCCGTTTTGGCGCTACAGAGGTACTACTACATCAGCGAGTAGGGGGAGAAATACAGGCATGAGATGGGGAATGGTCATCAACCTGGCGAAATGCACCAGATGCCACGGGTGTGTCGCTGCATGCAGGATTGAGCACTTCCTGCCACTTCGGGTCACGTGGCCGAGGCTGATCGCCCTCGAAACGGACGACGGCACTACCACGGACGTGTCCACGTATCCGGTCCGCTGCAATCAGTGCAAAGAGGCCCCCTGCGTGGACGCTTGCCCCACCGAGGCGTCCCACAAGCGGGAAGACGGCATCGTCGTTGTCGACCGCGACAAGTGCTTCGGCTGCCGGTACTGCGTCATCGCTTGTCCCTACCAGAACCGGACGTACCTTTCGAAGAAGCGGAACCCCAACTACTTCCCCGAACATGCCCAGACTTCGTTCGAGAAGAAGGGCAAGAAGATCTATCCCCACACGGTGGGTACCACGGAGAAATGCAACTTCTGCGTGGAGAAGATCGACGAGGGCCTCGCCAAGGGTCTCAAGCCCGGTATCGACCGTGACGCCACTCCGGCCTGTGTCAACACGTGCCAGGCTCGAGCGCTGGCCTTCGGCGATCTGGACGATCCCAACAGCAACGTCTCCAAGTTGATCAAGGAGAAGGCCGGGTTCGTTCTCCACGCTGAGTATGGGACTGAACCGTCGGTGTACTACATCGACTACAAGCTGGGCAACAACCCCTCCAACAAGGCTCCGGTCGAGGATCAGACCGGAAGCCACATCCAGCACTTGAGCACCGTATATGAGGTGTCCAAGCCGCTTCTCGCCAAAAAACACGAGTGCATGGAATAGGGGGGAGGGAACCACATGAATGCAAAAACAGCTCGCCAGTGGATGGTCACCCACGAGTGGATGGTCAAGCCAATGGCGCAGGAAGAATGGATCAAGGGCAAGGGTCTCATGGTTTGGCTGGCAGAGGTGTTCTCTGCGCTGGGCACTGGTCTGTATCTGGTTTCTCTCTTCTTCGCCCTTCAGGAAGAGTTCGCCCTTACCGCCTTTTGGGCGGGCATCCTCGGCTGGGTAGGGATCGCAGTGTTCAAGCTTCCCTTACACGCTTTCTACCTGGGCAAATGGTACCGGTTCTGGCGAGCCTTCCCGCCGTTCAGCAACGCATGGAAGACGTCCTGGTTCGCTCGGGGCATCTCGATGACCATGGTCTTCCTCGCGTTTGGTGCTCTCCAGTTGATCATGCAAGGTCTGATAGCCTACGACGTGAGCGCCAGCGGGACCGTCTGGACTTTCAACTACATCTTCATGGTGCTGGCAGGTATCTTCGGCGTCATGACCGCGATCTACTGCGGTTTCGCCATGAGCTACTGCAAGAGCGTGCCCTTCTGGAATACGGGTCTTCTACCCCTCGTGTTCCTTCTCATGGGTGTCGCCGACGGTCTGGCTCTGACCATGGCCGTGGGCCTGGTCACGGGCGTTCATGTCACCGAAGTGGCGGAATCGGCCACCCGGATCATGCTGATCATCAACTCCATGGTCATCCTGACCTACCTGGTGAACGCCAACTACCAGTCGGAAACGGCGGAGTTGTCGGTCAAGGAGCTCGTCCGCGGACACTTGGCCTGGTTGTTCTGGCTGGGCATCGTGCTCCTCGGGATCCTGGTTCCATTCGTGATCTCGGTCGCGAGCTACTTCACCGGCCAGGAGGCCACTCTCGGATTGCTCATATTTGCGATCGTGGCTCACACGATCGGGGCCTTCTCCCTGAAGTACGGCGTGCTCAAGGTCGGGATCTACCGGCCGCTTCTTCCCAAAGCTCACGCCTACTAGGCGAAAGGTACTGAGGAGACACTATGGCTAATAGAGAAGTCGTTCTTTCGACCTGCAAGAGCTGCCACGGCGGCTGCGGGGTGAAAGTAACCAAAGAAGACGGGATCATTGTAAAGATCGAGGGCAATTACGATTCCCTCACCAAAGGCACGATGTGCTCCAAGGGGCTTTCGAGCATCCAGCACATCGACAACCCTTACCGCATCAAGTACCCCATGAAGCAGGTGGGCAAAAAGGGTGAGGGCAAGTGGAAGCGCATCACCTGGGACGAGGCTCTCGAGACCATCGCCGGCAAGATGAAGGCCGCCATCGATGAGGTGGGAGGGCACGCGATCGCCGTCTCCCAGGGCACGGGACGGGGCTACAACCGTTACACCATGCGGATGGCCCGTTCTGTCGGCAGCGGCAACGCCATCACTCCCGGTTACGTCTGCCACAGCCCGCGGCTCGGCCTATACGCCCTGGTCGTTGGCTACGGGCGTCTCTACTGCGACTACCACGGCTGGGGCGGCGAGTTTCCGAAGACCCAGATTATGTGGGCGAAGCAACTCGAGATCAGCAGCGCCGACTCCGAGATGTGCTACTGGTATATGAGGTCGTTGGACTACGTCAAGAACCTCATCATCATCGATCCGCGGGCGAGCGCATATGCCACCCGGGCCAACCTTTGGATCCAGCCGCGGCCGGGCACCGACTGTGCTCTCGCTCTGGGCATGATGAACGTCATCTACGAGGAAGAGCTCTGGGACAAGGAGTTCGTCGACAACTGGACCTTCGGCTTCGAGGAACTGCGGGAGCGGTGCAAGGACTTCACTCCGGAGAAGGTCTCCAACATCTGTTGGATCCCCAAAGAGGACGTCATTACCGCGGCGCGCATGTACGCCATCGACACTCCCGGGACCATCCAGGTGGGTAGTTCGTTGGAGCGGCAGGCCAACTGCGGCCATACCCTTCGCGCCATCACCTGTCTCATGGGCCTCACCGGCAATATCGAGGCCCCGGGCAGCATGGTCAGCTGGGTGCTCCCCGATACCGGCCTCATCGAGGACTTCAACCTCGAGCTGCCCATCACCGACGAGATGAAGGCCAAGATCATCGGCGGCGACAGGTTCCGAATGGGTGCCACCCGTACCTGTAACCCCGATACCATGGTCAAAGCAATCAACTCCGGCGACGCCCCCATCAAGGTGTGGCTGAGCGTCGGCGGGCAGCAGATCGTGCACATGGCCAACACGAAGGAAGTCGTGGCGGCCATCGAGAAGGTCGACTTCATGGTGCATGTCGACCTGTTCATGGGCCCCATGGCCGAAGCTGCGGATATTGTGCTGCCGGCAGCTCACTGGCTGGAACTGGACGATGTCTACGACATGCATCCCCGGTTCATGATCGAGGCTCATAACAAGGTCGTCGATCCTCCCGGCGAAGCCAAGTCCGACGCCTGGATCTTCAACGAGATAGGCAAGCGGGTCGTTCCCGACAAGTGGTGGAAAGACGACTACGAGATGCTCGACTATCAGCTGCGCAGGGGCAAATCACCCGAGGGTGGGCCGCTGAAGTGGAAGGATTTCAGCCAGCGTCTCATGAGCGGCTGCTGGGGTCCCGATCAGGTGTACTACAAGTACAAGACCGACTTCTGGAGAGAAGGCGGCGGCTTCCCCACGGCGACCGGCAAGTTCGAGTTCTGGTCG
>JAKAHF010000371.1 GCA_021815245.1 Actinomycetes bacterium | reverse complement strand
AACTCGTTGAGACGGTCGTTCCTGCGGAGTGCCATCTCGATGTATTTGTCGGTCTGGCAGTCACGTTCGCGAATGACCACCTCTTGGGCCACGTCGACCAGACGCCGGGTCAGATAGCCCGAGTCGGCCGTACGCAGAGCGGTGTCGGCCAGACCCTTGCGAGCGCCGTGGGTCGAGATGAAGTATTCGAGAACGCCGAGGCCTTCCATGAAGTTGGCCTTGATCGGGCGCTCGATGATGTCGCCCTTCGGCGAAGCCATAAGTCCACGCATACCCGCGAGCTGGCGGATCTGCTTGAACGAACCGCGCGCTCCGGAGTTGGCCATCATGTAGACCGGGTTGAGGCGGCGGAAGTTGGCCTCCATCGCGTCGGCCACTTTCTCGGTAGCCTCGGTCCACTGCTCGGTCACTCGCTCGCGCCGCTCGGAGTCGGTCAGGTTGCCGAGGTTGTACTCCGACTGGATGAGCCGCACCCTGTCCTCGTAGCCCTGCAGGATCTCTTCCTTGTTGGGCGGCACTACGATGTCGTTCTTGGAGATGGTGACGCCGGCGATGCTCGCGTACTTGAAGCCCATGTCTTTGAGGACGTCGAGCAACGAGGCGACCGCGATGGCGCCGTAGTACTCCACCAGGTCGCTGACGAACGACGACATCTCGTTCTTGGTGAACACCTTGTTCTGGAAATCGTAGTCGTCCTTGCGGAGCGTGCCCTCGGGACCCGCTTCCTCCCAGCCTTGTCCGAAGTATTCCTTGAGAGCGGTGACAACCGCGGAGTTGAAGAACGCCCGGCCGACCGTAGTCAGCACCCGCTTGCCCTCCCACCTGAAGAGAACGGGGTCCTGGATGCCGATCATTCTCTCCGCGTAGGCATGCTCGAGCTCGTCGACGTCGCCGAATGGGCGCGGCTTGGGCGAGACGGCCAGCAGCGCCTTGGCGTCGGTGATATCGACCTTGGAGAGATCGGGCCCCTCGAAGTAGGTCAGGTAGTAACAGCCAAGGATCATGTCCTGGGTCGGAACCGCGATCGGCCTGCCATGTGCCGGCGAAAGGATGTTGTTCGAAGACAGCATGAGGATACGGGCCTCAGCCTGCGCCTCGACCGAGAGCGGCAGATGGACGGCCATCTGGTCGCCGTCGAAGTCGGCGTTGAAGGCCGTGCAGACCAGCGGGTGAAGCTGGATGGCCTTGCCGTCGATCAGCACCGGCTCGAAGGCCTGGATGCCCAAGCGGTGCAGTGTCGGAGCGCGGTTCAGCATGACCGGATGCTCGGCGATGACCTCGTCGAGGATGTCCCACACTTCGGGGAACTCGCTCTCGACCAGTTTCTTGGCGGCCTTGATGTTCTGCACCTGCTTGCGCTCGACCAAGCGGCTCATGACGAACGGCTTGAACAGCTCGAGGGCCATGGTCTTGGGCAGGCCGCACTGGTGCAGCTTGAGCTCGGGACCTGCCACGATGACCGAGCGGCCCGAGTAGTCGACGCGCTTGCCGAGCAGGTTCTGACGGAAGCGGCCCTGCTTGCCCTTGAGCATGTCGCTGAGCGACTTGAGCGGGCGGTTGCCCGGGCCGGTCACCGCGCGACCGCGACGGCCGTTGTCGAACAGAGCGTCGACGGCCTCCTGCAGCATGCGCTTCTCGTTGTTGACGATGATCTCGGGCGCGCCCAGGTCGAGAAGCCTCTTCAACCGGTTGTTGCGGTTGATGACGCGGCGGTAGAGATCTTTGAGGTCGGAGGTGGCGAAGCGGCCTCCGTCGAGCTGCACCATCGGCCGCAGTTCGGGCGGGATCACGGGGATCGACTGCAGGATCATCCACTCCGGATGATTATCCGAGCGCAGGAAGCCCTCGACCACCTTGAGCCGTTTGACGGCGCGGGACAGCTTCTGACCCTTGGAGGTCTTGATGGTCTCGCGAAGCGACTTGGCCTCGTTCTCGAGGTCGACGGCCGCGAGTAACTCACGGATGGCTTCGGCGCCCATGCCGCCGCGGAAGTACACGCCGTAGCCGAAGGGGCTGCCGTACTTCTCTTTCATTTCGCGGAAGAGCGTCTCGTCGGTGATGATGTCGCCCTTCTTGATGCCCTTGAACGCGGCCCACAGCTCGCGCAGGCGAGTAGCCTGCTGATCGGCGTAGCGCTCTAGGTCGCGGAGACGGGTGTCGGCCTCGAGCCGCAGCTCGGTGGCACGCTTCTCGATCTCTTCTTGCGTCCACTCGCTGAGCGGGGTCTCGTCGAAACCGAGAGCCAACTCGTCGTCTTCATCGGGAGTGGAGTTGCCGAGCAGCACCGACACGCGCTTGTCGCGTTCGGCCATGACCTTGACCTTCTGCTCGTCGCGCGAGACGAAGGTGTTCTCGATGTCGGCCTGCACCAGGTCTTCGAGCTTGCCCATGTCGCGCTGCCGCTTCTCGTCGTCGACCCACGTCACGATGGAAGCCGAGAAATAGAGAACGCGCTCCAACTGTTTCGGCGAGATGTCGAGCAGGTAGCCCATGCGGCTCGGGACGCCCTTGAAATACCAGATATGGCTCACCGGCGCGGCCAGATCGATGTGGCCCATGCGCTCACGGCGCACCTTGGCCCTCGTGACCTCGACGCCGCAGCGCTCGCAGATGATGCCCTTGTAGCGCACGCGCTTGTACTTGCCGCAGTAGCACTCCCAGTCCTTGGTGGGACCGAAGATGCGCTCGCAGAAGAGCCCATCCTTCTCGGGCTTGAGAGTGCGGTAGTTGATGGTCTCGGGCTTGGTCACCTCACCCGACGACCAAGCTCTGATCTGCTCGGGCGACGCCAGGCCGATTCTGATTGCATCGAATTCGTTGATGTCTATCACTGAAGACTCCTATTCCTGGTCGTCGGCGAACGACGAAAGCTCGATGTCGCCCAGGTCGGTGTCCATCTCCATCTCGAACGAGCCGAGGTCGGGAGCCCCTTCGAACTCGTCGGCCTCTCCCTCGTCGTCGGGCTCCTCGTCGAGTTCAGAACCCGTGTGCGTGGGCACGAGCGTACCCTCGGTTTCTTCCTCCACCACGCCCTGGGTGCGGTAGCGAGCCGAGAGATCGATGCCCAGTTCTTCGGCCGCGCGCAGCAGGTCGTCTTCTTCTTCGGCGACCTCGAGCGAACCACCCTCCTCGCTCATCACCTGGATGTCGAGCGCCAGGGACTGCATCTCTTTGAGCAGCACCTTGAACGATTCGGGCACACCGGGCCGGGCGATATTCTCGCCCTTGACGATGGCTTCGTAGGCTTTCACGCGACCTTGCGTGTCGTCGGACTTGATTGTCAGCATCTCCTGGAGGGTATACGCGGCACCGTATGCCTCGAGCGCCCACACCTCCATCTCGCCGAAGCGCTGGCCGCCGAACTGCGCCTTGCCGCCCAGCGGCTGCTGGGTGACCAGGGAGTACGGGCCGGTCGAGCGGGCGTGGATCTTGTCGTCGACCAAGTGATGCAGCTTCAACATGTACATGTAGCCCACCGTGATGCTCTGGTCGTAGGGCAGGCCGGTGCGACCGTTGATGAGCTTGACCTTGCCGGCCACCCGGGTACCCGGGTTGTTATCGAGGCTGATCGGCATCTTCACCCTAAGCGGGTCGGAAGCGTCTTCGCCGTGGGCGAGCGCCCACCCGATGAGGGCCTCGTCGACATCGACCTGGCGGGCGCCATCGAAGACCGGCGTCGCGATCGGCGACGGGCCTACGCCCGATGAGTCGTCGACCACGTCGTAGTACTTCTTGATGAGATCGACCTGCTGTTCGGCGGTCAGATCGCGGCCGTCGAGCAGATCGTCACCCTCCATGTTCTTGCTGTTTCGCTTGAGCTGGAAAAAGCCGTGGTGGGCAGCCCAGCCGAGATGCGTCTCGAGCACCTGGCCGATGTTCATAC
>JAKAHF010000370.1 GCA_021815245.1 Actinomycetes bacterium | reverse complement strand
GACGGAGCCTCAGGCCGATGTGGGCTGGGTCGTGGCCCACGTGCTCGTCGGCTCGCTGTTCGTGCTCTTCGCGGCGTGGCACGCGGTGCTCAACCGGCGCGCGCTGGTGAGGTATCTGCGTGGCAAGGCGGCGCAGGCCGCGCGCCCGAGTCGCGAGGTCCTTGCCGCGTTGGCGATGGTGGGCGTGGTGCTGGTGGCGGCTCTGTCGTGAGCAGGTGCCGCGAGTCAAGGTTCGTAGCGCTCGACCGGTCGCTGTGCGCGGCCTGCTGGGAGTGTGTCGACGTTTGCCCCGAGGGCGTGCTCGGCAAGGTCGAGATGTGGCGTCACCGGCATGCGGTCGTCGACGCCGGCGAGAGGTGCACCGGTTGCTGCCGTTGCGTCGAGGTCTGCTCGCGCGGGGCTCTCTCTGACCGCAACGTCCGGTCACGCGGTGCCCTCACGGGCAGCGTATGAGGCCGTGGCTCCAGAGGCAGGCGCCGCATCTCGGAAAGTCCTGACCTTCGCAGTCTTCTTCGTTGCGGGTCGATAGGTTGCAGCCGCCGCACGTGATGCACGGCGCGAAGTCGAAGAGTTGCACTCTCCGTCGAAACTCGACGTACTCCGGGTGCATCCACAACTCGCGAAGCGAGCGCTCCGACACGTTGCCCACCAAGTAGCGTTCGATCTGGCGCCGGTACTGGCTGCCGATGTGCTCGACGTGGGTGTGCGTGAGGGCCTGGCAGGGGCTGAGGTCGCCATCCCAGGTGATGGTCGCGCTGCCCGCCTCCACGAACGGACAATGCCGGGTCACGCCGCTGATGTCGGCCTCGCTCAAGCTGGCTTCATAGCGCCCGTGCACGACCATGCGCAGTGGTTCGCGGGTGGAGTCGTTCACGTCCATGGGTGGCAACCTGAGGAAGTTGTGCCAGAGTGTCGGCAGTGGCGATAGCCGCAGCGCGGCTTCGTAGAGTATCTGGGGGAGCAACTCCTCGGTGTACGGGAGCACATTGCTCACGTTGTACCGGCTCGCTCCAAGAATGTTCCCGATCCAGAGAAGCGAGGGCAGATCGGCGATGTTGCGCCTCATCGCGACGAAGGCGATGCCGAGTTCGGGCGCCGGCACGTGCGACCCACCGGCAGCCGCGCCCGTGGGAGGCGTAAACGCGGCGTCATTCTCCCTGGCAAGGTGCAGTGCGAGATCGTGCACGTACCCTGACTCTTCGGCCGTCTGGTCGGCAAGCGGCGAGGTTTCTCCCCAACCGGGCAGGTCGCTTTGGCTCGGAAGCGTCGAGCAGTCGCAGAGCGCACGCCGGGTCTCTCTGAACACGCGCACGTTCTCCAGCACCTCGGGTAGGAGGGCACCGAGCCGCACGTCGCTGTAGCTTTCTGGGCGGATGCCGTCGAGCGACACCCAGAGGGTGTCGAGCCCCGCTTCGATCAACTCCCTCGACATCGTGGCGCTGAGGAGGCACGCGTTGGTGATCAGTTCCACCCTGCCGACGCCGCGGGCCTTGACTCGTCGCACCATGTCGAGAATGTGCGGATGGGCGAGCGGTTCGCCGAAACCACCGAAGAACACCGACGGCCGGGGCTCGAACTGAGCCAGTCCGTCGACGATGCGCGAAAAGGTCTCTTCGCTCATGTCGCCGAGAGGCTCCTCCCAGGCGTTGCGGATGCACGTGCGGCAGTTGAGGTTGCAGCGGCTCGTGGGCTCCAGGTAGAGCTTGGTGAGGTGCTCGAGCGGCCGGCGCACGCGTATGCTGTTCGGCTCTTCATCGAGCGTGACCGACGCTCCGGGCACCAGGCCGAGGCGGGCGGCGACGCTCGGCGGCAGCAGAAGGCGCCCCTCGGCGTCGACCGTGGCATAGAGAGAACGGCTGTCGCTCACGGGCATACGATCAGCCCCCGGCTCCAGAGGCAACCGCGGCACATCGGCAAGGCCTCCTGATCGCAGTTCTGCTGAACGCGTCGCCGTAGATCGACATATGCGCTATCTCTCCAGATGGCCGGCAGCGACGCATGGCCGGGGAGGCCGCCAGTCAGGCTGCCGACAGGGTGTGGAGCGACGGAGCCGACGACCCCGCCGGCGGCCGGGTCGCGCTCCCCGGCCAGCGCCAAACAGGGGAAGACATCACCCTGCCGACCGATCACGGTGGCTCCCGCCTCCACGAAGGGGCAGCGCCCGGTGACGTTGCTGGTGTCGCTCCGCTCCAGCCCCCGCTGGTAGCTGCCGATGGCCGCCGCCAGGGGCTCCCGGGTCTCGTCATCGATGTCCATGAGCGGCAGTCGCAGCCTGTCGCTCCAGAGTGTCGGAAACGGCGAGACCGTCAGCCGGTCATGGTAGAGGGTCTGTGCGGCGACGCCGGCCGGGCCGGGCGGTGCGTTGGTGACCACGAAGTGCCGAGCGCCCATGCGGTGCGTCTCGTTGAGGAGCCAGGGGAGACTCGAGATGCTCGTTTGCGTGGCGGTGAAGACGATGCCGAGCGCAGGCACCGGGTCGGGCAGGCGCCACGAATCGCGTATGCGCAGACCGGCATAGAACCGGGTTCGCTCCTTGGCCGGTAGCCTGTCGACCTGGATGCGCCGGCGCACGCTCTTGAACCACTCGATGTTTTCGAGCACCGGCGCACGGGGCGTTTGGGCGGACGTGCCGCTTGCGAACTCGTCGCCAAGCGCGACCCAGAGCACATCGAGCCCGGCCTCGATCAGTCGGCGAGACATCTCCTCGGTCAGCGACCTGCCGTCGGTGAGCAGTTCGACACGGGGCGAACCCGAGGTCTTGACCCGCTCCACCATCTCGACGATGCGAGGGTGGGTGAGAGGCTCGCCCAGCCCACCGAATAGCACAGCAGGCACCGGTTCGAACGCCACGAGGCCTTCGAGCACCCGGGCGAAGACACTCTCCCGGAGCAGGGAGTGTGGTCCGCTGCCGGCATGCACGTAGACCTTGGCCAGCTGCTCGACCGAACGCCGCAGCCGCAGACTGTTCGACTCCTCGTCGACGAGGATCGATCCGCCTGGCTTCAAGCCAAGCCGGGCGACGATCTCCGGGGGCAGCACAAGGCGTCCTTCGGCGTCGACGGTCGCTATCGGGGGGTCAATCAGGTTCAGAAGACCCCTCCAACACCGAGAGCGCCGCCGCCGATTGCTCGCGTCTGAACCGGGCCGCCTGCGCCTTCCCGCCGGCTTCGAGTGCCGTCGCCTCGATCTCGAGGGCCCGCGCGACAAGTGAGACCACCCGACCGTCGACCTCTCCGAGCCGCAGAAGCGACGCCAGGCTGCCCGGCGACAGGCCCGAGGCCAGATCTGGCTCCATGGACAGGGCAAGACCGATGGCCTGGGCGGCGACGCCAAGGGGCTCGCCCGTTTCCTTCAACCCGGCCTTCTCGAGAGTCGCCCGCACAAGGGCGCCGAGTTGCTCGATGAGGCGCAACACATAGTCGGTTTGGTGCCGCATGCCGTGGAGGATACGCTCCCTCGGGCCGACATGCAGGTTGCAGCCTCGCATCAGCGGACTATTATTCGTAGTAGATGACTGGAACGAAAGGAGGGCCATGGCCGAACCGAAAGACGGTTGTGTGAAACCGGCGGGTGGCGTGCTCGGTATTCCTTCGAGCCGGGCAGCTGCAACATCGAGCTCAGCCCCTATGGCTGAAGAGGAGGCGCGTGTCGTGCTCGCTCGCGTGGGTCAACCTGCTCCCGATTTCGAGGTCAATGCCTACGTGGAGGGCGGTTTCAAGAACCTGAAGCTCTCCGACTACAAGGGCAAGTGGGTGGTCCTCTGTTTCTATCCGGGGGACTTCACCTTCGTCTGGCCGACCGAGTTGTCGGCGGTCGCCGTCAAGTATCCCGAACTCAAGGCCCTGGGCGTCGAAGTCCTGGCAATGAGTGTCGATTCTCGCTTCTCCCACAAGAT
>JAKAHF010000369.1 GCA_021815245.1 Actinomycetes bacterium | reverse complement strand
ATGTTGGCTGCGCGTTTCATACGCTCCCGTATCTGGACGCCTACCCTGGCATCTCGAGTCGGGCCGTCGTTCCTTCGATTTTGGGAATCAAGGATAACGGCAAGGTTTGGCACAGACTCTAGCCAACTGGCGAAGGATTGAGGATGCCGATTATACACATGTCTAAAGCGTGCCACGAACGTGACAGTCGGACCTCTAGTCGTGGTCGAACGGGACTCCCAGACTCCGGGGTTGCGCCACACGCAAGGCTCTGAAGATACGGGCGACGACGCGTCTCGACGGCTCGGGCAGCGAAGCGAGCACCCGATCGACCCACTCGGCGTTGCCGATGTTGACGAGCAGGAGCGTGAGGATCATGAGCGGGAAGGGCGCCACCTGCAGCACCTGGGAAGGGATGCCTTTCAGGCTGGGCTGCAGGACGACACTCAGCCACTGCAGGACGCCGAAAAGGTAGGCGCCCAATGCGCCGCGCAAGGGGTTCCACGCTCCGAAGATCACGATGGCAAGGACGATCCAGCCAAGGCCGTCGAGTCCCGAGATCGTGCCCTTCCAGCCCGCCTTGACGCTGAGAGAGAACATGGGTCCCGCCAGCCCGACGAGGGCGCCGCCGAAGACCGTGTAGAGATAGCGCGTCAGGTTGACCCTCGTGCCGCGGGCGAATGCGGCCTCGGGCCGCTCGCCGACGGCCCGCAACTTGAGGCCCGGCCGAGTGCGGAAGATCCACCACCAGGCGGCGATGATGAGCACGAAGCTGAAGTAGGTCATCACATCCTGTTTGAAGACGAGCGTGCCCAAGATGGGGATCTTCTCGAGCAACGGGATGGGGTGCACCTTCAGGAGCGGCCCCTGGTCGCCCATGAAGGGGTTGCCCAGGAAGTAGGCCAGGTCACGGCAGAACAGGGTGAGCACGAAGCCCACCGCCACCTGTGACTGGCGCAGCGTGATGCTGCCGAAGGAGACAAGCGCGGCCACCACCGCCCCGATGGCGGCGCCCGCGATGAAACCGAGGACGATGCTCCCGGTGGCTATCGCGGTGACGAAGCTGCCCATGGCCGAGAGCAGTATCGTGCCGTTGACCGAAAGGTTGATGACCCCGGCACGCTCTGTGAAGGTCTCACCGATGGTCGCGACGACGATCGGTGCCGATGAGGTGAGCACGCCGGCCAAACCAACGAGAAGAGTGGTGCCGTCCATCAGGAAGCCTCGTTCGGCGGGATATCGGTGTGTGGAGCCTCGGGCGGGAAGGGGGCGCCCAGAGCCGGCGGCAGCGCGTCGGGATGGGGTGACCCCGGGGTCGAGTGAGGCAATGCGACCACTGTCATGGCGCGCAGCCGGGCGCGGCGCATGTATCGCTGACGGGCGCCTTCGACCAGCAGAACCAGCAGCACGAGCGCTCCCTGGATGACTCCCGAGAGGGTGGAGTCGAGCTTCAGTACGATCGGCAACTGGATGCTGCCGATGTTGAGCGCGGCAAAGAAGAGCGCGATCGGAGCCACCCAGATCGCTCGATACAGGATGAGCATGCCGATCATGAGGCCAAGAAACCCATATCCGCTCGAGATCGACGGGATCAGCCTATGGTAGACGCCTGTCACCTGCACGGCGCCGGCCAGCCCGGCCAGGCCTCCGCAGATGAAGAAGGCGAGGAGCCCATACTGCCAGGTCGGCACGCCCAGCAGAAACGCGGCCCGGCGGTTGAGGCCCACGGCCTTCAGACGCAGTCCGACCCGCGTGCGCTCGAGCAACACGTAGACGATGATGATCGCCGCGATCGCCAGTCCCAGCGACCAGAGGCTCAGTCGCAGGCCACCCACGGTAGGCAGGGCCAGCTGGTCCTCGAAAGGCTCGGTGCCGCTCATGGAACCGATGCCGGGCCGCTTCCAGGGTCCGAAGATCAGCCATAGCGTGAGGGCGGTGGCGACATAGTTGAGGCCGAGGCCCCCGAAGATCTCGTTGACGCCCCCGAAGGTCTTGAGCACGCCGGCCAGCGAGGCCCACAGCGCGCCGCCGATGATGCCCGCGATCAGGCCGAGGATGATGATGATGGCGGGGGAGACGCTCGTGCCTTGCAGAGCGCGAAGCACCCAGGTGGTGAACAATGCGCCGGTGACGATCTGGCCCTCGACGCCGATGTTCCACAGGCCCGCCGCGAAAGTCACGAGCACGCCCGCGGCCGCGAGAAGCAACGGCACCCAGGCCACGAGCACGTTGGAGAAGCTCGAGAGCGAGCCCACCGCTCCCTTGGCGATCTCCCAGTAGGCTTGGAAGGGAGGCGCGCCGGACACGAGCAGCACGACGCTGGTCACGAGAAAAGCCAGAACGACCGCTCCCAGCTGCAGGCCGATGTTGATCCAGGTCTGGCGGCTGAGTCTGAAGCGACGGGGCGCCACGTTCGCGGTTGTGGGCTCAGGCATCGCCACCTCCGATGAGATGGCCGAGCTCGTCGACAGTGGTGGTGCCGGCCGGGAGGGGTCCAGAAACCTTGCCGGCGAAGAAGACCAGGATGCGGTCACTGTAGAGAAGCAGTTCGTCGAGGTCGGCCGACGTGAAGATGATGGCCTCGCCCTGGCTGCAGCGCTCCTTGAGCTTGCTCCACAGGTAGATGACCGACTCGACGTCGAGACCTCGGGTCGGCTGTTCGAGAAGCAGTAGTTTTGAGCCGGGCTTCACGAGTGCGAGAAGGGCCCGTTGCTGATTGCCTCCTGAGAGTGACTCGATGCGGTTCGCCGGGGTGCCCTTTATGTTGAATTGCGAGATGCGTTCCTCCGCGAGCTTGCGACCCCGGTTGCGGTCAATGAAGAATCCCGCTTTCTGGTCGCTGAGCAGGAAATGGTCGGTGAGCGTAAGCCCCGGGATGAGGCCGTCTTCGAGCCGGGCCGCCGGAACGTAGGCGACCCCGCGCTTCTTGAACGTATGGTAGGACTTGCCGGTGATGTCGACGCCGTCGAGAAATACCTTGCCCCCGATGGCGGGAGTGAGGCCGCAGCAGGCCTCGAGCAACAGGCTCTGGCCGCTGCCCTCCATGCCGGCGAGTCCGATGGTCTCACCCCGGCGCACCTCGAGGTCGAGACCCTCGAAGCGCACCCGACCCTTCTCGGCTCCGACGCTCGTCAGCTTCAGCACCGCGCCGCCCGGGGCGCACTCGATGCGTTTGCCCGGAGAGACCTCGCGTTCGAACATCATGTTGACGAGTTGCTGCACCTTGAATGGCGGCAACGCCTCGCCGATGAGCTTGCCGTGGCGCAGCACGGCCACACGGGTGCAGAGGTCTTGTACCTCTTCGAGCTTGTGCGACACGAAGAGCACCGTCTTGCCTTGGTCGGCCAGCCGGCGGAGCGTGCCGAACAGCACGTCGCGCTGCGCCGCGCTGATGCCTGTGGTGGGCTCGTCGAGGATGAGCACCCTGGCGCCGAGCCACAGCAGTCGCAGTAGTTCCAGCTGCTGTCGCTCGCCGAGGGTGAGAGAGCCGACCTCGGCCTTGGGGTCTATAGATAGACCGAGGGACTGTGCCATGCCCATGACGCCGTTCAGGGCCTCCTGCCGCTTGGGCACGATGCGCCCCGGTGCGCCGATGAGCAGGTTGTCGACCACCCGCATAGGCGGGAAGTCGAGGGGATCCTGATGCAGCATGCCGACCCCGTGGCGTATGGCGTCGGCAGGGGAGCGAAGGCCGGCGGCTTTGCCGTCGAGCTCGATCGTGCCGCTGTCGGCCGGCTGGAAGCCCGACAGGATCTTCATCAGCGTGCTCTTGCCGGCCCCGTTCTCTCCGAGGATGCCCATGATGCTGCCGGCGGGCACCGTCAGGGTGATGCCGTCGTTGGCCTTCACCGGGCCGAAGTGTTTGCGGATGTCGTTGAGCATTACTTCCATGTGCCGACCTTCAGTGCTGCGAAGCAGAAA
>JAKAHF010000368.1 GCA_021815245.1 Actinomycetes bacterium | reverse complement strand
ATCGGCGCCATGTTCATGATCTTCGGCATGCTCGGTCGCCAGGAACCCAAGAAGTGGCTCGAGATCATGCCTCAGGTCATCCACATCCATGCCAAGTTCTACGACGCTCGCGAATCGGCCATCGCGATCGAGGAACTCCTGCCTCTGTTCAGGGATAGCGACTACGATGGCTACTTGGCGTCGGAGTGGGAAGGGCATGCCTTCACCGATGATGATGCCGCCGAACAGCTGACCGCCTTCCATGATCGTATGCGTCGCGTCCTTGGGGGGCAGGCATGACAGACGAGAACGGCCGAGATCCAGCAGTCCAGGGCGGCAGCGCGACGTTCGTCCGCTCGGTCGCCCGCGCGCTCAAGGTGATCAGCAACTTCGGGGTCGACGCTCCCGCGCAGACGGTCGCCCAGGTCGCGACCCGCAACGACCTTGATCGCGCGACGGCCCGCCGCGTTCTCTTGACACTCGAGGAGCTCGGCTACCTGCGCCGCGACGGCCGGCTGTTCTCGCTCACCCCCCGGGTGCTCGAACTGGGCTTCGCCTATATGTCGAGCCTGCCGTTCTGGAGCGTCGCCGATGACGTGCTCAAGGAATTGGCCGATTCGCTGCAGGCGTTCTGCCTCATTGTCGCGATCGACAGCTCGTATGAGACGGTTTGGGTGGTGTCGTCGGTGCGGTCCCGCAACTCACTGCCTCTCGTCGAGTTCCCCAACACCGGACGCCACACTCCGAGTCACAAGGTCGCGCCCGGTATCATCCTGCTCGGTGGCCTTACGGGGCAGGAGCTCAACCGGGCGCTGCTGGCATGTACGTCTCGAGACGAAGGTGTCTCCCTCCCGGCCCTCCGCGAGAAGGTCATCCAGGACAGGCTGCAGGGTTGGTCGCTTCGAGTGGTGCCCGCCGAGAACTTCACCGAGATCGCCGTGCCACTTCTGAACGCTCAGGGCCAGATCATCGCCAGCATGTCGGTGCTCTGCCCACTCTCGAAGATCTCGGCCGACGACGCGGTGGAGCGGTATCTGCCGCGCATCAGACAGGCCGCGGACGAGATCAACACGCTCGTCGGCTACAGGGCTCCCGGCCCGTAAGTGACCGCCCACGCGCACGATCGCGCACATCGCACTGAGGAGGAGAAGATGCTCGAAAGAGACATGATCCAGGCGCACGGCTTCAAGAACGTGACCGCCGCCGGCGCGATCGACGGCTTTCAGGTGCGCATCCGCATCCCCTACTACAGGGGCATATGGGCGTCGCTGCTCGAGGGGGTCGACGTCACGGTAGACGGGGAGGAATTCTTGCGCGACGGCATCCTGTGGACCATCGGCAACCGCACGCTCACGCTGGCCCAACTCGAAGCCTCGACAGACCTCCGCTGGCCGTTCGATGAACCGGCGGTCTTGACGGTGCCCAAGCCGGGAGGACTGAGCGTCGGCATGCACGACGTCAAGGTGAAACTTGCTTTTCGCGCGTCGTACATGCCGCCCGACATGGGACCGTGGATCACCCGCACCGAGCGCAAGCTCGCCCTGACGCATTGACCGGCGCCATCACCACGAGGGAGACAGCCATGACGGCAGCACTCAACTTGGGCGTGACCCTGTACAGCTACACCGGCGACTACGGTGTCACCATGACACTCGAGGACTGCATCGCCGATGCGGTCGACGCGGGAGCGACCGGCATCGAGATCCTCAGCGAGACCCACATTCCCGGCTACCCCGACCCCACCGATGCCTGGGTGGCGGAGTGGCACGACCTGATGGCCAAGTATGGCACCACCCCCACATGCTACGACTGCTGGGTCGATTCACGGCTACGCAAGGGCCGCACCCTCGACGCCAAGGAGTCGCTCGACTTCTTGCTTCGCGACATGCGAATCGCCAACCGCCTGGGCTTCAAGATCATGCGGCCAAAGCTGGGGGTGATCTCCGACGACCTCATCCCCGACCCAGTGTGGCGCGAGATGGTCGAGCGGGCCCTGCCCTACGCCGAAGAGCTCGACGTGCGCATCGCGCCCGAGATCCACTCCCCCACGCCGCTCAAGTCGAAGACGGTTGACGACTACATGGACCTCATCGCCAAGACGGGCACCAAGCACTTCGGCCTGCTCATCGACACCGGTATCTTCAAGACCCGCGAGGGCCGCAAACTCGCGCCGGGTGAATGGGCCGACCCCATACTGGCCGTCGATCCGCGCGATCTCTTCCCCTACCTGCCCTACGTGTTCCACATGCACGCGAAGTTCTGGGGAATATCCGACGACCTCGAAGAGGGCAGCATCCCCTACGACACGGTCGTCAAAGCTCTCCTCGAAGGCGGCTACACGGGCTATCTCAATGCTGAGTACGAAGGCCCGCGCGACATCTACGCCGGCAACGATCAGATACGACGCCTGTTCGCGCTGATCGCCCAGGCGGGCGCCGCATAGCGCAGCGACACGAAACCGACGCCCCGCGGGCGGCTCAGTCTGCCGACATCGCCAGGCCGTACGCCGCGGCGCCGACGAGCCCGGCGTCGGGGTTCATGATGACGTGCACCGGCATGTTGGTGAGCGGCTGCCTGAAGCGCCCCTTGCTACGAAGCGCTTCAAGGAAGGCTGGCTTCTCGAGCTCGGCGATGATGCGAGGCGACATGCCGCCGCCCAGGTAGATGCCGCCGGTCGCCAGCACCTTGAGAGCCAGGTTACCCGCCTCGGCCCCGAGGATGGCGACGAACAGGTCGAGGGTTGCCTGGGCCAACTCGCACGGGCGCGCCGTCTGTTGCGCCGCGTTCATGATCACGGGCGTCGGGTCCTCAGCAGCCGCGAGCTGTTCGGCGAGCCAACCGGGTTCGTCGAGACCGGTCGTCTTGAGGTAGGCATAGAGGTTCGGCACGCCCAGGCCACCCGAACACACGCGTTCGAAACTCACGTGGTCGAATCCCTGCCGGTTCATGTAGGTGAGCAGACCCATCTGCAACTGTCCCACCGGCGCGAAGGCCGCGTGGCTCCCCTCCGAGGGGAAGGCTCGATACCGGCCCTCCCATGAAGTGAGAAAGCCCTCCCCGAGGCCGGTCCCCGGGGCGATGATCGCGATGGCGCCCTCCGGCTCGCGTGCGCCCACGCTCAGTGTATGCAGATCGTCCTCCTCCAGCACCGGGATCGAATAGGCCACCGACTGCATGTCGTTGAGAAGGGCCACACCCGACCAGCCGAAGAGATCCCGCAGAACCTCGGCGTCGACCGTCCAGGTCAGATTGGTGAGCTTGACGCGCCCCTCGACGACGGGGCCTGCCACTCCGAAACAGGCGCGGCTGGCCGTGATGCCGGCTTCACTCAGAAACTCCCGCACCATGGTTTCGAGTGAATCGTAGCCGGCGCTGGGATATGTCTTGCGCACCGCCGCCCGCCGCGGTCCCGCGGCCGGGGAGAAGACCGCGAGGATGGTCTTGGTGCCGCCGATGTCGCCTATAAGCACGTTGTCGCTCATGCCCACCACATCCCCGAAGGCGCTTCGGTCAGCAGGACGTCGCGCAAGAAATCGACGGCTCGACGGAATCCCTCGTCGACAGACAGCAGTGGATCTTCGTGCTCGATGGAGAGCACGTAGTCGTAGCCGGTCAGCCGTAGGATGCTCACCAGCGTGCGCCAACTGAACTGGTCGTGCCCGTAGCCGACGGTGCTGAACGTCCACGACCGGTGGGCCACGTCGGAGTACGGCGTGGTGTCGAGCACGCCCATCACGGCCGTGTTGGCCGGATCGATGTAGGTGTCCTTTGCGTGGACGTGATAGATGGCGCCCTCGAGCGCTCGTATGGACGCCACCGGATCTATGCCCTGCCAGTAGAGATGGCTCGGATCGTAGTTCGCCCCCACGACCGGCCCCACGGCATCGCGCAGGCGAAGCAGCGATCCGGGGTTGTAGACCAC
>JAKAHF010000367.1 GCA_021815245.1 Actinomycetes bacterium | reverse complement strand
TTCCAGGGTTTTGTGACACCGTCCACCCTCAAGGCCGTGTACATGATAGTGCTGGGCCTTATCGGCGCGTACGTGCTGTTCAACATCATCTATGTGGCGATGTTCGCCAACCGCTTCACGATCATCTCGTTCTTCATATCGCTGTTCGTCGCGTGCCTGTGGTTCTTCCTCAGCCGGATCTTCTTCGAGCTGGTGGCGACTGTCATGCGCATGCGCAGCAAGGACTAGCCAGCACGTCGGCGACTGCCGGCATCCGATGAAATGAATGGGCCGCCCGAGGGGCGGCCCATCGTCTTTTCCTAACACCAGCGCGAGCGTCAGGCTCAGCCTTTCGTGAGATAGACCTCCTGCGAACGCTGCAGAACCTTGACACCCTTGACGCCCTCCGACTGGATCACCTTGCGGAGCCCCTGCACGAGCGTCGCAGCCTTGCGGTCGGTGCCCGTGACAGCCACGCTTTGCTCACCACTGCTCAGAAACTCGGTGATGATCTCTTTGTAGAAACTCGATCTCTGCCGGAGTGGCACACGTTTGGGCACCAATTCAAAACCTTTGCCCTTAGCCATAGGTGCGCCTCACTTTCATGCGAACAGAACCATGGTACGGCGAAAGATACCACCAATACATGCACACTAACCATGACAAGTAGAAACAGATTGTTCGTTGGTTTCAGCCACGGGGATCAGACAGAGAGCGCATGCCCACAACCACACGATGAAACTGGTAGGTATCGAAAGGCTGATGGAATCGGTGATGCCAAAAACGAGATAGACCAATATTGAAGCGAGAATCCCCAGAAAGACCACTTGCGAGCCCTTGTTTCTTCTCACTCCCCGCGCACACAAGAGGAGAAGACCTGCCATAAGAACTACGAAGCCGATGGCACCTGGCACGCCGATGGCCAGGGCGATATCGAGGAAGAGGTTGTGTGCCTGTGACACCGGGTAGGAGAGGCCTACTGTCTGGTAGGGGTAGCGCACCGGCATCACCTCGTTGAAGACTCCGAGCCCGATGCCGCTGAAGAAATGGTCTTGAATGCCGTTCGCGGCAGAGGTCCAGATATCGAGACGGGCAACCAGCTTGGTGTCGAGTGTTTCGTCGTGGACGAAGAATGTCACCACCCGTTGGACGGTCCCCGAGGCCAGAAACCCGAGGATGGTGAGTAGCAGCGCCGGGCCCCAGATCCATAGCCAGCGCCAGGCGAGGACGATCCCGAGGCAGAGCAGGGCGATCGCGAGTCCGGCCAACGCGGCGCGCGAGCCGGTGATGTAGACACCGGTGACGCCGGCCACTGCGAGAACGATGGCAGGTACTCGTTGACGTTTGGCGATGCCGGGTGCCACGGCGACCGTGGAGGAGAAGGCGGTACAGATGGCCAGCATGCCTCCGGTCTGATTGGGGCTGAGTCCCGGCTGCACCCACTCCCAGGGGAGCGACCGTATCGATGGCAGCGCCGCGTAGACCTGGTTGAGCCAGGAGAGCTTGTATGCGGGCCAACGACTGGTGAGCAGAGTCACCACGAGGCTGACGAACGCCGTGCCGAGAAAGAACCACACGAGGTGCTCGACCTTCAGCGTCCGTCGCAAGCGTGGCAGCAGAGGACCCGCCAGCACGAGCACGAGCGTCACTCCGACCGCGCCGACAAGAAACCACGGCAGGCTCGCCAAACGGTTGGGAGACGCCCAGAGCGAGAGCAGGAGGCCGGTTCCGACCAGCGCCGACCCGAGACGCACCAGCGACAGCCCAAGGTCCTGCTTCTTCGGAGGGCCGTACGCCATCAACGGGAGCCCTCCACTGCTTTGTCGAGCTCGGCGATGCGATCGAGCAACGGCTCGGAGGAGGGCGCGCGCTCAAGTCCTTTCTCGTAGGCTTCACGAGCCCGCGAGATCAGGCCCTGACGCAGGTAGCAATCGCCCAGGGCGACGAACAAGTAGGGATCGGCCGTCGTCGTGGCCGCGGCTTTCTCGAGAGTCGGCAGAGCCGTGGTGGGCGGCTCGGCTCGGTACGTGGCAAGCGCGAACGCTACGATCATGCGCTCGTCGTTCGGTAGTTGTTCGACAGCTTCGCCATAGAGCCGAAGAGGAAGGAGTCTCATGCCCTTGCTCTCGTACCACCCGCCCAGGAGTAGGTACGCATCGGCTTGGAGAGGATCGAGCTGCAGCGCCTCCTCGAGCAGAGCGACAGCCGTTTCGTCATCGCCAATGACAAGCAGAATGCGGGCCGCCTGCACGCACACCTGGGCCGTACGATCGGAGGCTGTGCTCGTTGAGACAAGTCCGCGGATGCGGGTGACCAGGTGGACGTAGTCGAGCGAATCCTTGTCGGGGTAGTAGGCGACGTGGGTCGTGGCCAGCGATTGAGGGCGATCGGGTAGTGTCCGCGCCAGGGCCATGGCGAGATTGAGGCGGAGCGACTGCGCGACCATTGCTCCCGGAGTGGCGGTCTGGGACCGGGCATAGGCGTCCTCGAGCACCGGCAGGGCGGCGTCGGCATCTCCGGCGGCCAGCAGACCCCTGCCGATGCGATAGAGTGCCGTGACGCGTTCGGCCGCGGAGGTCATGAGCCCGGCCGCAAGAGACTTTCCTTCACCGACGGTCTCCGACAGGAGCGACTGCGCGGTGTCGCGCTCCATGGCGGCCGTCAGGCTGGTTTGAGCCAAGTTGTACGAGCGCACCGCGAGCTCCTTCTCTCCCGACTGCAGGTAGGTGTCGCCTTGGGAGATGAGCAGATTGCTGGCGTCGACCCTCTGGTAGGCGTCGGTGGCAGTCTCCCAGTGGCCCGTGGCCCAAGCGACCTCGCCCAGCCAAAGCTCACCGATGCGATCGAGCCAGCCGTTGCCGCTTGCCTCCAAGAGGTGGGAGAAGGCCTTGTTGTTCGGTGCGAGCGCTGCCGCCGCGCCGTACGTACGCCAGAAACGGATCTGCCGCCCGGCGGTGAACGGCCCGCGAAGTGCGGCCGTCTCCATGAGTGCTTTGGCTGTAGTGAGATCGGCCGTCGTGCCGGTGACCACGGCACGATTGACCAGTACGCCCGCTCTGTTGAGCGACCAGGCGTCGTAGGCAGGATTCGCGCACAGGAGGGCGATCAGGCCCAAGAAGCCGACCAGGAGCCAGGACCTCATGCTTGCGGCCGCCCCCCGGGCGGACGATGCCTCCGTCTTGATGCGCATGATCGGTCGGTCAGCCGGAGGTGAGAGCGCCTTCGCGCAGCTACACTCCGGCTAGAGCCGGGTGCCTATTCCCTCGTAGGTGAAGCCGAGCGAAGCGAGAGCGTGCTGATCGAGCGCGTTGCGTCCGTCGATGATCACCGGGCGGTTCATGACGGTTCTCACCTCTGCCCAGTCGAGGTCGATGAACTCGCTCCATTCAGTGACGAGCACGCAGGCATCAGCATTCTTGACGGCATCCATCGCCGAGGCGACATAGGTCATGCGGGGCACGACTGCTTTCATCGCCTCCATGGCCAGCGGATCGTAGCCGATCACGTTGGCTCCTTCGGCCATCAGTCGTCCGGCAAGAATGATCGACGATGCCTGGCGTATGTCGTCGGTGTTGGGCTTGAACGAAAGACCGAGCAGCGCGATGGTCTTGCCACGCAGCTCGTCACCCAGGTGTCGCTTGAGCTTGCCGATGACCCTGCGCTTCTGCAACTCGTTGACCTCGATGACGGCGTTCAGCAGTTGGAAGTGATAGCCGTTGTTGCCGGCGATCTGCTTCAGCGCCGAAACGTCCTTCGGGAAGCAGCTGCCTCCGTAACCGATGCCCGCCTGCAAGAAGTGCGGACCGATACGCTTGTCCATGCCCATGCCCTTGGCTACGACGGTCACGTCGGCCCCGGTCATCTCGCAAACATTGGCGATCTCGTTGATGAAGCTGATCTTGGTGGCCAGGAAGGCATTGGCCGCATAC
>JAKAHF010000366.1 GCA_021815245.1 Actinomycetes bacterium | reverse complement strand
CCTCTCTGACATGTAGTGTATCGTCGGCAGGGGGTGGCTGGGCAGTTCGGGTCTTCCAGTGGACGGACCCATCCAGTGACCGGTCAGGGGGGAATATGCGCTACGACGGACTCGAATCGAGAGCTACCCCAGGGCGGGCTCGTAGGTGGTGGCCCCTCGTCGGAGTCACCATCATCGTGTGCGTCGCAGTCGGGGCACTCGTGCTGTGGTCGCTCTACTACCTACCGGCGCCTTCTCCCGGGGCTGTGATTGGGACGTGGAGCAGCCAGTATCTGGAAGGGCAGATCGACCTCGATCTGAGATCAGACGGCACCTATGAGGAGCGCCTGTCTGGCTTCGACTCTGGCATCGACTCACTCCAGCCAAGGAATCATTCGGGTAGCTGGTCCCTCGACGGTCAGTACTTGGTCTTGGTCGACATCCTTGTGGTCAGAGCCGAGCCAGAGAACAACTCCTTCAGATGGGCCTATGTCATCGAGCAGGACTGGAGACTCGAACCCCGGCGAACCCTCTTCGGGAGAAAGATCACCGCCTGGGAGATGAGCGAAGTTGTGTGGCTTCATCGAGTCGCGAAGACGAACGGCGATGAGTGACCAGCATCGGCTCTACAGGATGAAGTGCGTCGCGGCTTGGCTGCCAGAGCGGTACAGGCATGGCTCCCGGTGCTAGATTGGTTGGCAAGCACCACCGCCGCGAACACGAGCACGCGAGGAGCGAGAGCGATGACCCAGGCACCCGAGAGCCATGCGGTGAGGACCATCTGTCAGGAGTGCGGCAACGCCTGCGGCATGCTGGTACACGTCGAAGACGGCAGGGCCGTGCGGGTAGAGGCGGCTCCCGACTCACGGGGAGCTTCGGCGCGCTTCTGCGCCAGAGCCTCCGCCGGGCTCGAACGGCTCTACTCGCCTCACAGACTCTTGTATCCGCAGAAGCGAGCGGGCGACAGGGGCGCCGGCGCCTGGCAGCGCATCTCCTGGGACGAAGCCCTCGACACAGTGGCCGCCAAGTTCGAGGCCGCGAAGGACGAGTATGGCGCCGAGGCGGTCTCGCTCGCCAAGGGCCTCTACTGCAGGCAGGCCGACTGGGTCTCGCGACTGGGTAACGCATTCGGCACACCCAATGTCACGAGCATCGACAACACCTGCTACGTACCCAGCGCCGCGGGGCGTCTTGTCACCTACGGTTTCGACGGCATGCCCGACCTGGGGGGAGCACCCGACTGCCTGCTGCTCTGGGGCAACAGTCCCAACCCGCCGCTGCGGCCGGGGGCGAGGCTCATCGTCATCAACGTGCTCGAGACCGCGGCGGCCAAGCGGGCCGACCTTTGGCTGCGCCCGCGGCCCGGCAGCGATCTGGCGCTCGCCCTCGCCATGCTGAACGTCATTGTGCTCGAAGGCCTCTACGATCGTGAGTTTGTCGATCGGTGGACCACGGGCTTCGACGCGCTGGCCGAGCACGTGCGCGCCTATCCGCCCGAAGCCATGGCCGAACTCACCTGGGTGCCGGCCGATCAGACCCGCGCGGCCGCCCGCATGTTCGCCGCGGGCTCGCCCGGATGCCTGTGGAACGGCAACGCCAACGACGACACCTTCAACAGTACGCAATGCGCTCGGGCCTTCGCCATCATGCAGGCCATATGCGGCAATCTCGACGTGCCCGGCGGCACCTGCGAAGTCCGCGGCGTCATCCTGAACGAAGGCACCGACCGCGACATCCTCCGCCATCTGCTCCCTCCCGAGCAGGAGGCGAAGAAGCTCGGGGCCGACAAGGGCTACTTCCCGCCGACCGACCTCTGGGATTCGATCGTCTGGAAGCCCGTCGAGGTGCGACCCCAGCACGTGCTCACCGCCATCCTCGAAGAGAAGCCCTATCCGGTGAAGGTGCTGGGTGTTTTCGGCAGCAATCCGCTTCTCACCTGGAGCAACTCCCGGCGGGTCTACGAAGCCCTCAAGGCCGTCGACTTCCTGGTCGTGACCGACCTGGTGATGACTCCGACCGCGGCCATGGCAGACATCTTGTTGCCGGCGGCGTCGTATCTCGAGACCGACGCCGTGGTCACCGCGGGCGGCGTGCGCGGGTGCCACCTCGAGGCGCAGCAGAAGGTCGTGCAGGTCGGCGAGTGTCGCTCCGACCTCGAGATCATCGCCCAGCTGGCCGATCGTCTGGGTCTCGGCGCCCATTTCGCGCCCGACCTGGAGGGTCTGCTCGACCGCTATCTCGAGCCCATGGGCATGACGTTCGCCGAGCTCCGCCGCGCTCCCGGGGTGATGTCGTCGACGGTGCGGTTTCGTAAGTACCTCGACGGGGGCTTCAACACTCCCTCGGGCAAGGTCGAACTCTATTCGAGCCTGTGCGAGCAGTGGGGCTACGAACCGCTGCCGGTCTATCACGAGCCAGAGGAGACGCCTGTCAGCGCTCCCGAGCTGCTCGACGAGTACCCGCTGGTGCTGACGAACAGTCACGAGGCCCAGTATGTGCACTCCCAAGACCGCTATCTGAGCGAGATCCGGGCGCTCAAGCCCGAACCGCAGGTGATCATGCATCCCGACACTGCCGCGGCTCTCGGCATCGCCGAGAACGACTCGGTCTCCATAGAGAGCAGGCGGGGACGGATCGTCCAGAAGGCCACGCTCGACAGTGGCGTCGATCCCCGGGTGGTGAGTGTGGGCCACGGCTGGTGGTTCCCCGAAGAAGGCGCCGGGACCATGTTCGGGTGGGACAGGGCCAATCTCAACGTGCTCACCGACGACTCGCCCCCGTATAGTCCCGAGATGGGCTCACCCAAGATGCGGGGCTTTCTCTGTCGGGTCTACAAGGCGGAGTAGCCGGCGCGGCCTCGGTAGTCGTCCCCTCAGCCGGCCTCGGCGCTCCGCTCCTCTTCGGCGAGCTGCTTGATCTTGCAGAGGGAGTGGTTCCAGACCACGTCATGCGCCACCCGGGGGAAGAACCAGCGGCCAAGCGTCCAGAAGGCGCGGCGGAAGACGTTGCCGCCGCGGGGAAGGTTCAGCCCGACGTAGGTGGTGAGCAGGTCGATGCCCGGCTTGAGTTCCTCGATGTCGAAGGCGAACACCCCGCCTCGGCCGAACCCGTCGAGCACGCGGTAGAGCAGGTAGCGACCGTCGACCACCCGCGTGAGCTGCAGGTTGAACGACAGCCCGAACGGCACCACATAGCGGATGATGGTGCCCATCTCGTTTGGTTCGCCGCTGGTACGCATGACCTTGATGAAGCGCGGCCGGAAGTATCGGCGATCGGCGTCGCCGAACGCTCCGAGTTGGCGCAAGACGGCCTCTCTGCCGGCCCGGATGCGAATGGAGAACATGCGCTCCACATCGGGAGGACGCTCCGGGGCATCGAGACCGAGCATGGTGAAGAGTTGCTGCCGCTTGGGGCCCACTTCTTCGGCCGGAACGCCGATGGGATAGCGGCCCATGCCGGTCCAATCGAGCCCGAAGAACAGCTCGGTCAACTTGTCGAGCATCGTCAAGAACAAGCCGGCCCGCACGATCAGCCACAAGGTCGCGGGATGCACCATGGCGCGCAGGATGCTCGCGTAGCTATCGTCGCCACTCGCGATGCGCCAGACGATGGCGGCCAGCCGGCGTCTCACGGGCATGGAATCCATGCGCTCGGTGAGTACCGCGCGGTAGACGGCGCGGCTCAGCGCCGGCAGGCCGAAGAGCCGGTGACTGAGCGCGAAGATGACTCGGCCGTATCGGTTGTCGACATCGAGTCTCTTGACCACGGGCTGGTAGTGGCGCGCGAGGCTCGCCCGATCGACCCCATGGTCGACGATGCAGTCGGCCAGGGCCGTCGACGTGATGTACGCCGAGTAGAGTCCGTCTTTATAGAGGCGAGAAACGGCAAGGTCACCGGTCATTGCCACCCGGTGGCCGAAGGGGCGGCGGGCCGCC
>JAKAHF010000365.1 GCA_021815245.1 Actinomycetes bacterium | reverse complement strand
CTACAGGCTGCATTGGCCGACATTGGCGGCTCTCGTCATCGCTGCCATCGTTCCGGGAATCATCGCCCTCATCATCGGGCGCCCGGTGCTCAAGCTGCGCTATTTCTACCTGGCTCTCGCGACCATGAGCTTCGGTCAGATCTTCCTCGCCATCGTGTTCGAGTGGCGTCTGGTCGGCGCGTCCAACGGTTTTGGCGGCGTCGACAAGCTGAACATCTTCGGTTTCGAGTTCGACACCCAACTCCGCAAGTACTATATGGTGTGGGTCGTCTGCCTCCTCATCCTGTTCTTCCTGGCCCGCCTGCTCAAGTACCGTGTGGGCAGGGCGCTTCGCGGAATCGCGGTGAGCGAAATCGCCTCGTCAACCCTCGGCGTGCGCAACGCCAACTGGAAGCTGAAGGCCTTCGTGTTCAACGCCGTGTTCTGCGGCCTCGCCGGCGGTCTGTTCGTGTTCGTCTACGGCGCCGTCTCTCCGCAGAAGTTCTCGTTCTCCGCCTCGGTGCTGCCGATCGTCATGATGCTCGTCGGCGGCGACAGGTGGATCTGGGGCGGCATCATCGGTTCGGTCATCATGACCTGGGTCATCAACGGCTTCTCGCAGAGCATGCAGCAGTACAACGGCACGGTGTACTCCGTCATCATGATCCTGCTGCTCCTGTTCCTGCCGGCCGGCATACTCGGCCTGCGCCCGCAGATGGCGCGGCGCCTCTGGGCCAAGATCAAGAATGAGTCACTCGAGGAGCGACCGATTGCCGCCGTGGTGGCTTGCGCGGACGCCACCGAGGCCGGTCGCAATGTCCCCCATTGCGATCCGCAGACCATGGCGCTTCCGACGCCCGAATCCTTGGCCGCCCACGTGCCGGCCCAGGCCGCTACTGTCGTTGAGGGCACGGCCCAGGTGTCGGGCGCTCTGCGCGACGACCTGGCGAAGCGCAAGGCCGAGACCAAAACGGGAGTGCCGCTGCTGCGCATCGACAACGTGTCGGTACACTTCGGCGGTCTGAAGGCCGTGAGCGAGGTCTCCTTCGAAGTCGAAGAAGGCAGCATCACCGCGCTCATTGGCCCTAACGGGGCCGGCAAGACGACGCTGTTCAACGCAGTGAGCCGACTTCAGACCATGGCTACCGGGCGTGTCTACTTCGGAGACAAAGAGGTGACCAAGCTCGACGCCGCTTCGACGGCTCGCATGGGCATGGCGCGCACCTTCCAGAACCTGCGCATCTTCGTGAATATGAGCGTTATCGACAACGTGCTGGTGGGCTGCCACAGGCACGAGAAGTCGGGCTTCTGGTCAGGTGGTCTGGGACTGCCGTCGCAGAGGCGCGAAGAGAGGCAGTCCAGGGCTCGGGCCATGGACGCGCTCGCCCTCGTGGGACTGCAGCACCAGGCTGACCTACCGGCGGCGAGTCTTCCCTACGGCCAGCAGCGGCTCGTGGAGATCGCACGCGCGCTGGCCTCTGAGCCGCGCCTCCTGCTGCTCGACGAGCCGGCAGCCGGCACGAACCAGAGCGAACGCGAAGACCTGGTCAAGCGCATCGCGTCTATACGTGAAGCCGGCATCACCGTCCTCATCGTGGAGCACGACATCGACCTGGTCATGGACATCTCCGACAAGGTCAACGTACTCGACTATGGCAAGCTCATCGCCTCCGGCACGCCTGACGCCGTGCAGAAAGACCCGAAGGTCATCACGGCCTACCTCGGCGTCGATCGGGGCGAGAGAGACCTGTGCGCCACGCGCGACCTCGTCGACGGCAAGGATTGCCCGGTGCCCGAGGACCTGCTGGTAGTGGAAGACCTCGTCACCGCATACGGCTCCATCGAGGCGCTTCACGGGGTCTCGCTCACGGTCCCGAAGGGTATGGTCGTGACCGTCTTGGGCGCCAACGGCGCCGGCAAGAGCACGCTCCTGCACACCATCTCCGGCATCGTCCGTGGCAGCAGTGGCAAGATCGTGTACCAAGGCGCCGAGATCACACGCACGTCGCCCGAGAAGATCGTCTCGCTGGGCCTCTGCCAGGTGCCTGAGGGTCGTCAGCTCTTCCCGACCCTGACGGTCGAGGACAACCTGATCGTGGGAGCGACCGGACGCAAGGACCGCACCAGTCTGTCGGACGACATCGCCTACGTCTACGAGTTGTTCCCGATTCTGTCGGAGCGGCGCAAGCAGGCCGCGGGCACGCTCTCGGGTGGCGAGCAGCAAATGCTGGCCATCGGTCGCGCCCTCACCGGCAAGCCGAGCCTGCTTCTTCTCGACGAGCCCTCGATGGGTCTTGCGCCTCTCGCCGTGGAGAGGATCTTTGAGGCGCTTTCGAAGCTCAACCAGCAGGGCCTGACCATGCTCATGGTCGAGCAGAATGCCGAAATGGCTCTCTCACTCGCCCACCTTGCCGTTGTTCTGACCACGGGCAACGTGGTGCTCTCGGGCACTGCGACGACCCTCAGGCAGGACGAGCGGGTCAAGGCGAGTTATCTGGGTGGTGCGTAGCCGATTTGGAACGGATCACGAGTATAACCATTAGCGAATAGCGACGTTTGTTGGTATAGTCCAGTTTCAGGTCCGTGTCGAAGCGCCGTCTTTGGCCGGCTCCTGTCAGTGGGGAAGGGAAAACGCGTAGCAAAGGAGTGGGACGAATGAGTAGAGGAAAATGGGTCATCCTCGGTCTGATCGTCGTGCTTGCCCTCGGCCTGTTGGCCGTCGGTTGCGGCACCACGGAAGAATCGAGCACGACCACGGCCTCGACGCCTGCCAGCAGCGAGACGACTGCCCCGCCGGCAAGCACCGAGACAACCGCACCCGCCAGCACCGAGACCACGGCGGCTCAGCCGACCGGACCGGTCAAGATCGGCATCGCTATCTCGCTCACCGGCGACAGCGCTGCCCCGTGCGAGCAGATCAAGCAAGGCTTCGAGACTGAGGCCGCCTACATCAACGCCAACGGTGGCATAAACGGCCGCCAGGTCGAGTTGATCATCGTCGACGACCAGTCCCAGATGGACACCGCGGTCGCCGCCATCCAGTCCCTCATCGACAAGAAGGTCGACGTCGTCATCGGCCCGTTCCCGCAGTGGACGCAGCCCCCGACGTTCGAGCTTTGCCAGGAAGCCGGCATCTTCCAGATCGCCTTCGGTCCGCCGACCGATGACATGCTGAAGGATATGGCTATTCTCCCGTTGGTGTTCGCGCCGGCCACCGGTGCCGACGGCTGTGCCGACGCTTTCGTCAAGGAGATGCAGGCCGACGCCAAGAAGAACGTTCTTCTCGTTGGTGACAACATGGTCATCAGCCAGGAGACCCTCAAGCGTCTTGAGAAAGACCTGCCGGCTGCCGGCGTCACCGCCACTCTCATGAGCGACACCTACGGGCTCTCCGACACCGACTTCACCCCGATCGCCAACAAGATCGCGGCCAAGGTCAAGGAAGTCAATCCCGACGCCATCATCCTCGGTAGCAACCCGGTCGCCGTGAACCCGCTGACCAAAGCGCTCCGCGGCCTCGGCGTGACCGTGCCGATCTACAACCAGGGTTCTGGCTCGCATCCGCTGCCGATGTTCGCTCCGGCCGGCATGGATCCGGCGAACGTCGCCAACGACTACGCCATCGGCCCGGCAATCGTCGATCCGAGCAAGGTGCCCGATGCTTATCCGGCCAAGGCCGACCTGATCGCCTTCGTCGAGCGTTGGCGCGCCGGTGCCGGCAAAGACCAGCCGTTCGCCAGCCTCTTCCTCGGTTTTGCGTATGACACCATCCATCTGGCCGAGCAGGCGATCGCCACTTCCGCGACCGCCGACGCGGCCGGCTATGCCGCCGCCCTCGAGAAGATCGACTGGGTAGGCGCGCAGGGCCGCTACAAGTTCTCGCCCGAGGATCACATCGGTGGCCACGGTGGCTTCTTCCAGTGGCAGTACACCGTCGAC
>JAKAHF010000364.1 GCA_021815245.1 Actinomycetes bacterium | reverse complement strand
CCAACAAGCTGACCGGCAAGATGGGCATCAGGGCCTCAGAGACCACCGAGGTGTCGTTCACCGACGTGCGCGTGCCGCTCGGCAACATCCTGGGCGAGCCGGGGATGGGCTTCAACGTGGCCACCTATTGCTTCAACCGTAACCGCATCATCGTGGCGGCGCAGGCTCTCGGCCTCATGCGGGCCGCCCTCGCCGAGAGCATCAAGCACGTCAAGAAGCGCAACGTGTTCGGCGCTCCGCTGGCGACCTACCAGGCGACGCAGTTCAAGCTGGCCGACATGTACACGTGGATGCGGGCCACGCGCAACCTCGTCTACGAGTCGGCGTGGCGCATCGACCAGGGCAAGACCGACCCGGCGCTCGTGGCGGCGACCAAGGCCTTTAGCGGCCAAATGGCCGTGCGGGCGGCCGACATGGCCCTCCAACTGCATGGGGGCTATGGCTACCTGGCCGACTACAAGGTCAACCGCATCTACCGCGACGTGAAGATCACCGAGATCTACGAAGGCACCACGGAGATCGAGAAGACCATCGTCGCCAAGAGCCTGCTGGCCTAGAGCGGGGAGTTGCCGGGTCATGCCGATCGAACGCATCCATTTTTGGGGCATCAGCGCGGTGCCTGTCTTCTACGCGCTGGCAGCCATCAGCATCATCGTCTTCGCGGTCGGGGTCTATCTGCGGGTCTCTGTGTGGCTCGGCGCCCGCAATGGCCGCTCAGTGCGCGCGGGGCGGGCCGGCTGGGCGCGGCTGCTCGCCGATGGACTGCTCGGCAGGCGCATCTTCAAAGGCGACCTCACGGCCGGCGCTATGCACCTCCTCATCATGTGGGGATTCGCCGGACTGTTCGTGGGCACCGTCCTCTCCACCATCGACCATTGGATCGCGCACTTCCTCGTCGGCGACACCTACCGGGTGTTCTCGCTCTGCATGGAGGTGTTCGGGCTGATGTTGATAGCCGGACTCGTGATCGCCGGCTTGCGGCGATATGTCGTGCGGGTGCGCAGGCTCGACAACCAGCCGCGCGACCTCTGGGTGCTGGTGCTGCTGGCGGCCGCGGTCATCACCGGCTTCTTCGTGGAGGGCGCGCGCCTCGCGTATGAGGCTCCCTCCTGGGAGTCGTTCTCCTTCGGCGGGATGGGATTGTCGCACCTGCTGACTTCGCCGAGCGCTGCCGAGGCGCTCTACCCGTACCTGTGGTGGCTGCATGCGGTCATTTCCCTCGGACTGGTGGGCTACTTCCCGTTCAGCAAGCTGCTTCACTCGCTGGCGGCGCCTGTGAACATCGTCGTAGCCGGCGCCGGCACCGCCCGTCGGACGGGATCGCCCGACGACGAGCACGACGCGATCACGGGTGAAGCCGCGGACGATGACGGCTTGGCTTCGGCACCTCGCTTCACGTTCGCCGATAGGGTGGCATTCTCAGCCTGTACGCGTTGCGGGCGATGCGAGCAGGTGTGTCCGTCGGCGTCGGCCGAAGAGCCGTTCTCTCCTCGCGAGTTCAGCGCCCAAGCTGAGGCGTTTACCACGGCGGCTGATAGTCCGCTCGCTCGCCTCAGAAGGCGTCCCGACGGGTCGGCGGAGCGCGAAGCGGCGGCGCCGCGGATCGTCCTCGAGCAGATCTGGTACTGCACTACGTGCCGCGCCTGCCTCGAAGCCTGCCCGGTGTACATCGGAGCGCTCGAGCCCATCAGCCGCGTGAGGATGGCGGAGATAGAAGATGGTAGCCGGGTCTCGCCGCTACTCGTCAACGCGCTCGAGACGCTCTACCGGTTCGACAATCCGTGGGAGCCCTCGAAGCGCAAGCGCGCCGAGTGGCCGGCCGGACTCGAGGTGCCTGACCTCACCGCCGGCGCCGAGGCCGATCTCTGCTACTGGGTCGGCTGCACGACTTCGTTCGACACCCGCGCCCAGAAGTTGGCCCGGGCGTTTGTCAGGATTCTCGGGCACGCCAAGGTTTCGTTTGCCACTCTTGGCCAGAAGGAGTGCTGCTGCGGCGATATCGCCCGGCGCATCGGCGAGACCGGGCTCTTCGAGGAGGGGGTCGAGAAGACCTCGAACCTGCTCGACAAGTATGGGGTCACCGACCTGGTGACGTCGTCGCCTCACTGCTACAGCCTGATCAAGAACGAGTACCCGGCCGCCGTGGACGGGGCTCAGCCGGCATCGCTACGCGTGCGGCACTACTCCCAGCTGCTCGAGGAGCTGGTGAGCCAAGGCCGGTTGAGCCTGCGTTCGCCCGAACCGCGCGTAGTCACCTACCACGATCCCTGCTATCTCGGCCGCTACAATGGCGTCTACGGGGCGCCCCGCGCGGTGATCCGCGCGATCGGCGGCGTGGAGTTGGTCGAGATGCCGCGAAACCGCTCCGACAGCCTGTGCTGCGGCGGGGGCGGCGGCAGGATGTGGCAGGAGCTCGAGGGCGAGAAGAAGCTGGGGGAGGTGCGCGTTCGCGAAGCCGCCGCCACCGGCGCCGACACCCTGGTGACGGCGTGTCCCTACTGCCTCATCATGCTCGAGGACGCGGTCAAGACCGCCGACCTCGAGAGCAGCCTCAGGGTGATGGATCTGAACGAACTGGTCGCCGAGTCGCTCGGACTCGTCGCCGAGGAGGATAGCGAGACATGAAGCCGCTTGACGTCGTGGTGTGTGTCAAGAACGTCCCCTTCACGCAAGACGTCGACCTCGTGCCCGACTCGTCGGGTCGCGATGTGCGCAAGGATAACCTGGTCTACGTGGTCAACGAATGGGACAACTACGCTCTCGAGGAGGCGGTGAGCATCAAGGAGGAGCGGGGCGGCACCGTCACGGCCGTCACGGTGGGCTGCGAAGACGATGAAGAGGTCTTGCGCCGGGCGCTCGCCATGGGGGCCGACGAGGCGGTGCGCATCGAGCCCGGCGGTCTCCAGCCCGACGCCTTCGTGACCGCGGCGCTTCTCGCGGCCGTCGTCGGGCCGCTCCCACACGACCTGGTGCTCACCGGTGTGCAGTCCGACGATTTCAATCAGGGCATCGTCGGCGGTCTGCTGGCCGAACGTCTCGGGGTGCCACATGCCTCGGTCGTCGACAAGCTCGACATCGAAGACGGGCGCGCGACGCTCAGCATCGAACTCGAAGGCGGACAGGAAGAACTCTGCCGGGTGCCTCTCCCGGCCCTGTTCTCCATTCAGACCGGCATCAACGAACCCCGCTATGTTTCGATCATGGGCATCCGCAAGGCCGCCAAGAAAGAGATCAGGGTCGTGGGGGCCGAGTCGCTGGGCCTCGCCCCCGCCGATCTGGAGTCCGCCGTGATCGTCGAGGAGCTGTATCTGCCTCCCGAAGGCCGGGAAGCCACGGTGCTTCATGGTGACGCGGCCTCGGTGGCAGACGCGATCGTCCGCATCATGCATGAGAAAGGGGTCTGCAATGCCTGAGATCCTGGTGGTCGCCGAGCACCGCGAGGGCATGATGCGCGAGGTGACGCTGCAGATGCTCGCCAAGGCGGCCGACCTTCGCGCGAGCCACGGTCTCGAACTCACCGCCGTCGTACTGGGTGACGACATAGACAAGCTGGTCGACGAGCTGGCCGTTCGCTCCGACCGCGTTCTTGCCTACCGCGACGGCGGTCTGGCGCGCTTCAGCCCGGGTGCTCATGCCGCCGTGTTGGCCGAGGTCATCGCCGAGCGACGGCCGCTGCTGACCTTCCTGGGACATACCCCCTGGTCGATGGACCTGGCGCCGGCGCTCGCGGTGAAGACGGGTCTCCCGCTGGCGACCGACTGCGTCGACGTTCAGATCGAGGCCGGCCGGCCAAGGGCGGTCCGGCAGATCTACAACGGCAAGCTGTTCTGCCGCGTCGCTTTCCGCGAGGCGCCCGGCTACCTCGTGACTCTGCGCGCGGGATCGTTTCCGCCTGCCGCGCCGGCTGCCCGAACGGCA
>JAKAHF010000363.1 GCA_021815245.1 Actinomycetes bacterium | reverse complement strand
CCGACGGCCTCGAGAACCGCGGCTCGCCGACCCCCTTCGCCGACCACTACCTTACCGCGGGGCCGATCCTCGGCGCGGGGAGGGAGGCGAAGACGAAGGCCGAGGCGAGCACCTTCTTCGGCAACGGCCTCGTGGCGCATGTTTCGTTTGCGCACCCGGTCTGCCCTGATCTTGCCGGCATCGCGTTCGAGGCGGCGAAGGCCGTAGGAGCGCGGGCGCACATGGGGGGGACCTACGTCTGCATGGAGGGCCCGCAGTTTTCCACGCTCGCCGAGTCGCTCCTGTACAAGAGCTGGGGCATGGACATCATCGGCATGACCAATCTGCAGGAGGCCAAACTCGCCCGCGAGGCGGAGATCTGCTACACGACGGTGGCCCTGGTGACCGACTACGATTGCTGGCATCCCGACGCCGACCACGTCACAGTCGACATGATCATCGAGAACCTCAATCGCAACACCGAAGTGGCCAAGGCGCTCATAGCCGAGGCGGTTGGGCAGGTGCCGGCCGAGAGGGGCTGCATCTGCACTCGCGCGCTCGAGACCGCCATCATCACCAATCCTTCCGCCATACCCGATGAGGTGAAGCGCGATCTGGCGCCCATCATCGGCAAGTATGTGAAGTGAGGCTCCAGTGAACCCAATTCTGGCTGTAGGTTCCGTCGCTTTCGACACGATCCGGAACCCCTTCGGTGAGGCCACGCGAGTGGTCGGCGGCTCCGCGACCTACTTCTCCATCGCCGCTTCGTTCTTCACCGACGTGCGGCTCGTCGCCGTCGTCGGCGAGGATTTCGCCGATCGTGGCGACCAGCTCTTCGGCGGGCGTCGCATCGATTGTGCCGGGCTACAGACCGTTCCGGGCGAGACATTCCGTTGGAAAGGGGAGTACGGGTTCGATCTCAACTCTCGCGAGACCATCTACACGAAGCTGAATGTGTTCGAGCAGTTCCATCCCGACATCCCCGAGGGATACCGCTCGTCGCCCATCGTGTTTCTCGGCAACATCCATCCCCAGCTGCAGCTGGAGGTCCTCGACCAAGTGCGCTCGCCCCGGTTGGTGGCGGCCGATACCATGAACTTGTGGATCGAGTCCACGCGCCGGGAACTGGGCGAGGTGCTGAAGAGGGTCGACATCCTCATCATCAACGACTCCGAAGCGCGAGAACTGTCTCGAGAAGCGAATCTGGTGAAGGCCGCCCGGGCCATCAGAGCTATGGGACCGAAAACGGTTGTAATCAAGCGGGGTGAGCACGGCGTGTTGATGACCCGAGCCGGGGACGGTGAGTTCTTCGCGGCGCCGGCCATGCCGCTCGAGGAGGTGTTCGATCCGACCGGCGCCGGCGACACGTTCGCGGGCGGTTTCGTGGGGTCACTGGCGGCTTGTGACGAGGTCGACGACCAGGCTATGGCTCGCGCCATTATCTATGGCAGCACGCTCGCGTCGTTCGCAGTCGAGGACTTCAGCCTCGATCGTCTGCTCACTCTCACTGAAAGCGAGATACGCGACCGCTTCGGCTGCTTCAAGCGGCTGACGCACTTCGAGATCGATTGACGCGCAGCTCAATCTGCCGCCACCGAGTTTGAAAACGGGGCGGCCGCCTGTGGCGGCCGCCCCGTCTATTCTCTGTCTCAGTCGGCCTGAGGTGCCGTCTCGGGTAGGGCAGTGTCGGTCACCGGGGCCTCCGCGCCCGGGATGCTCTCTTGCTCGACCGGCTGCGCAGCCTTCGGCGCGCGCGGGGCACGAGGGGCCCGAGGCTTTGCCGGAGCTTTGGGCTTGGGGGCGGGTTCCGCGGAGGCGGGCTCCGAGCCCTCGGTCACCGGTGGTGCGGGTTGCGCCGGTTCGATGGCGGGTGGGGCAGGAGCTTCGGGGGCCGGGACCGATGGGGCCGCAGCGGCGGGAGTCTCGATCGGTGCCGGCGGTGCTGCGTCGGCGGGGTTCTGAGGGGCGGGCGCATCTTCGGCGACGCGAGCGCGTGGCGGAACCTGCTGGGGAACGAGGCGCGGCTGCCGGGGCTCGGCCGGTGCTTCTCGGGGAGCCGGTCTCGGAGACTCGTGCCTGGGAGCTTCGGGCCGGGTCGGTTCGAGCCGGGCGTCAGGCGGCGCGGTCTGTCCGCCGTCGGGGCGCACGGGGGCCTCGGCGGCTCGTTGCTTGCTCGGGTACTCGACTGTGATCTTCCCGCCATCGCGGAGGATCGACGTATTCTGGATATGTGCGAGGATCAACGTCTTGCGGGTCTCGTCGGGCTCGCCCGCCAGGAGCACGTCCATGGCGAGAACGCTGCCGTAGAGTTGCTCCACGAGGCGGATCGACTCGTCCTGCGTGAGTTGCAGTGGGTTGAGCAGGCTGGCCACCTTGGAGAGTATGGCCTTCAAGGCGGTGAGCGAATCACCCTCCTGCGCGTCATCGCCGGAGCGACGCTGCTGTTCATCATCGGGTTGGCTGTCGCGGCGATCGCGTCCGCGATCGCCATCGCGCCCTCGGTCACCGCGGTCGCCGTCGCGCCCTCGGTCTCCGTCACGGCCCCTCTTACTCATGGACGCATCCTCTCGGTCAGTTGGCGGTAGAAATGTACAGATTCCGCTACGCCGTCGATCAGGTCCACCTTCCACTTCCAGCCCAATTCGCGCTCTGCCTTGGAGGCGTCCAAGGCGATGTGCTCCACCTCTCCGGGCCGGACGGCGGCAAAGTTGGGCTCGACATGCGAGCCGACTGCCTCCTGGACCGTTTCGAAGACCTCAAGGTCGCTGATCTCGATGCCGCGGCCGAGGTTGAAGGTGCCGGTGGTGCTGCTGCTCAAGGCAAGGATATTGGCGTCGACGATGTCAGACACGTAGCAGTAATCGCGGGTCTTGCTGCCGTCGCCGAAGATGGTCGGCACGTTGCCGGTCAGCAGTTGAAGCGAGAATATGGCGACGACCCCGGCTTCACCATGGGGATCCTGTCGCGGTCCGTATACGTTGGGGTAGCGCAGCACCACGTAGTCGATGCCGTGGTTCTCGCGGTAGGCATACAGGTACTGCTCGACGGCATGCTTGCTCACGCCGTATGGGGAGACGGGATCGATCGGGTGGCTCTCGTCGGCCGGCAGGTAGCAGGCTTCACCGTAGAGAGCGCCGCCTGTGCCGGCGTAGACGATGCGGTCGACATCGTGCCGCACACAGCAGTCAAGGAGGTTGATGGAGCCGGCGATGTTGACGGCGGCATCGTATCCGGCATTGCGCACTGACTCGGTCACGTTCGCGTGTGCCGCCTCGTGGATGACGATCTGAGGCTTCTCTTCTTCGAAAACCTTGTCGAGGCCCTTGTCGCGGATGTCTATCTCGTAGAATACGGCCTCGGTTGGCAGATTCTCGCGCTTGCCTGTCGACAGGTTGTCGACTATGGCCACGTGTTGGCCGAGTGACAGCAGGCGATCGCAGATGTGCGAGCCGATGAAGCCCGCGCCTCCGGTGACCAGTATCCTCATAAGCTCTCCTTGCCGCTCTCTGCTAGCTAGTCTCAAGTGTAATGCACAAACGGCCTCAGGGTCAGCCGTCGGGTCGATACGGTATACTCAGGCGGCCGAAGCCGTGGAGGCTCCTGGCTGTCGGGACGTGGCGCAGCCTGGTAGCGCACCTGCTTTGGGAGCAGGGGGCCGGAGGTTCGAATCCTCTCGTCCCGACCAAAGTCGGATCGAGAGCCTCGTCCCGACCACGGTTCGGCATGTAGGGTGTGCAGGCGGGTGTAGCTCAGTTGGTAGAGCTCCAGCCTTCCAAGCTGGTTGTCGCGGGTTCGAACCCCGTCGCCCGCTCCTCTTTCCTCATGTGCGCCTGTAGCTCAGCTGGATAGAGCAACGGACTTCTAATCCGTGGGTCGCCCGTTCGAATCGGGCCAGGCGCGTCTGGCCGGGTGGTGCGCCGCTTGAGCCAGTTCTATGAGTCTCCCGCGAGC
>JAKAHF010000362.1 GCA_021815245.1 Actinomycetes bacterium | reverse complement strand
CGCGAAGGGCGCAATGATCAGACCGGCGCCGCCGGCGGCCCGGGCCGCGAAGAAGTCGACGAGGCGCTGCCCGACCGAGCCGTCGGATTCGCAGAGCCCGGTCGTCATAGGCAGCATCACGACGCGGTTGCGCAGGCGCACACCACCGATGGCAAAGGGGCTGAACAGGTGTTCGTTGTTGGTCATGAGCGCACCGTTGAAAGCAAGGACCCCGCCGGCGATGTCAGGTGTTCCGCATGCCGGCGGGGTCCGTGTTGTAGACGACTAGTTGGTCGAGCGCTCTACTTGTCGCAGGCCTCTTGCTTCTTCTGGGCCTCGGCCACCTTCTTGAACTTGTCGAGCATGGCCCTGGGCGTGGCGGTCGGACGCTGGTAGCGCGGCATCTCGGGATCGATACCCGCGAGGTACTTGCCGATCTCCATGAGCGGCTTGGTGTCGTAGCGAGACATCATGGTGATGGTCTCCATGACCGGCGAGCCGCCGCCGTGCACACCCGCCACCATCTGGGCGCCCGAGAACGGGTCGCACAGCTTGTTCTCCATCATGCGGAAGACGCGGTGCGCCTCTTCGGCCGTGTACTTCGGGTTGCGGGTGACGTACTTGTTCATGAGGTCGGCCGTCTCGGGGTCGTAGAACGACTCCTCGGTGGGCAGCGAAGCAGCGATGCCACCGGTCAGGTCGGCCAGGAGCTCATACTCGTGGTAGATCTCCTTGCCGGCGAGACGGCGACCGGCGTTGGTCAGAATCTCGTCGGGAACGAATGAGCCGTTGGGGAACTCGACGGCACGATAGGCGCTTGCTTCGCCGGCCGCGGTCACGAGCTCGGCGGTGCCGATGACGTGCGAGATCTTGTCCTGCACGTGGGGATACTTGGTGATGCCGTTGACGTCGGCCACGAGCAGGGCCTGAGCCGCGATGACCTCAGACACGGCGGCCTTGCAGCCAGTGTACGAATGGCGATGGAAGTGGGCGAAGAACAGGGCCAAGTAGCCGGCGAACTGCACGACACCCGGATGCTCCAGGCCATTCATGAACAGGCGCTCGTTGGGAACGAACACATCGTCAAAGATGGTGAGCGACTCGACGTCGCCGACCTGGCTCTCGGGCGAGGTGAGGTGCTTGCGCTTGTGGCGCAGGCCGGGGAGGGCCATCTGCTTGATGCCGTCCCAGTCGCCGGGCAGCGAGAAGGCGACCGCGTACTCGGCTTCGTTGGGGCCCATGAAGCGGGTGGGCAGCGCGATGATCTCGTCGGCGTAGGGGGCCATCGAGTTGCAGACCTTGGCGCCGCGCACGATCACGCCGTCTTCCTTGACCTCGACGATGCGCAGGTACTGGTCGGGATCGGGCTGCTCGCTCGGACGCAGGCCGCGCACACCCTTGACGTCGGTCTGGGCGCAGCAGCCGACGATGTCGTTGTCCTGCCAGTAGCGCAGCACCTTCTCGAAGCGCTCGTGGTAGTTGGTGCCGCACGCCTTGTCGCAGTCATAGGTGACGATCTCGAGGGCGTTCAGCGCGTCGACGCCCATGCAGCGCTGGATGCAACCGCCGACCCGATGGCACAGCAGTCGCGTCATGAGCTGCTTGTTGAGCAGGTCTTCCTTCGAGCGATGGATGTTGGTGAACCGGTTGATCTTCTCGCCGCTCAGATGCGACGTAGCCGTGCACACGTCCTCGTACTTCGGGTCGTGGGCGCAGTCGAAGGTCTCTTTGATGCAGTAGAGGCCGCCCCTCATGTAGTCGCCGGTGCGGTCGACCTTCTTGCCGTCGATATAGATGTTGGGCTTCATCTTGCTGAGACGCTCGTAGTAGGCGTCGTAGGTGCCAACTCCCATGTTCAAGTCCCCTTCGGTTGCGCCTGGATAGACGTATCGCTGCTCCCCGCGAGGCGCAGCGACCCAATGATACCAAATAGATAGAGCGTTCGCTCTATGGAACGCCATCCTTTCGAACTGTTTTGCCCCCTCCCCCACCTGTCCACACGGAGGGGGGATCGATTTGGCGATACCATGACCCAATCGAGGAGAAGACGTCGCCCACCGCTTCCGGCGACCAAGGCCCCACAAGGAGACGAGCATGAAGCGCATCGACTTCGAGACCCATTTCGCCACCCAGGGGTGGATCGACGCCCTCTACGCCAACCCGGGCTATCCGCGGCTCGAGCGTGACCCCGAGACCCAGGCCCTGCGCCTCGTCTACCACCCGGCCGCCCGTGAACCCTACGGGGAGCCGCTGCTCGCCAAGCTGGTCGATCTCGGCGAGGGCCGGCTGAGGGCCATGGACGAAGCCGGGATCGATGTGGCCGTCATCTCGCTCACCACTCCGGGAGTGGAGCAGTTCGAGGTGGCTCAGTCGATCGCCATGGCCCGCGAAGCCAACGACGCTCTCGCCGCGGCCGTCACCGCCCACCCCGACCGCTACCAAGGCTTCTGTGCGCTCCCCATCAAGGATGTGGACGAAGCCGTGCGCGAGCTCGAGCGCTCGGTGAAGGAGCTCGGCATGATCGGCTGGAAGACGCACGCGAACTACGGCGACTCCTATTTGGACGAGAAGCGCTACTGGCCGCTCCTAGCCAAAGCCGAGGAGTTGGGCGCCTCCATCTACCTGCATCCCACCGTGCCCAGCATGCCTGACTTCTGGACCTATGGGGTAGCCCTCGCCGGCCCGCCGTTTGGTTTCGGCATCGCGACCGCCTTTGCCATGGTGAGACTAGTACTCTCCGGCGCCTTCGACGCCTTCCCCAAGCTCAAGGTGGTGCTCGGCCACTACGGCGAAGGCCTGCCCTTCGGCATGCAGCGCATCGACTGGGCCTACGAGCGGCCCCACGTGAAGACCGACAAGAACGCCCTCATGCCGCTCAACCGCAAGCCGAGCGAGTACCTGCGCGACAACATGGTGGTCTCGACGAGCGGCAACTACCTGCCCTCGGCCTTCATGTGCACCCGGGAAGCCCTCGGCATGGACAAGATCCTGCTCGGTACCGACTACCCCTATGAGGACATGAAGGAGGCCATCGGGTTCCTCGAAGGGCTGGGGCTTGCGGCCGCCGACAAAGACATGCTCTACGGAGGCATCGCCAGTGAGCTCATGCTGGAGCAGACCCAGACGCCACAGAAAGACGGCCAGCTGCGGGCGGCCCCGCCACCGACAGGCCGGCGAGTTCCTCGGAGCGGTGCTTCAGCTCAGGTGGTCGATGAGGATCCTCAGCCCGATGCCGATGAGCACCAGTCCGCCGAAGCGTTCGGCCCAAACGCCGAACCGCCGGCCAAGGCGGGAGCCGAAGAGGGCGCCGATCGTGGTGAGGACCGCCGCGACCAGCCCGATGACCAGGCTCGGCACCCAGATGGAGACGTTCAAGACGGCGAGGCTGACGCCTACGGCAAGCGCGTCGATGCTGGTGGCGACCGCCAGGGTGAGGAGCATCCAGCCCCGCGTGGGGTCCTTGGTCGAGTCTTCGTGCGAGCCGAACGACTCCCACAGCATCCGCCCGCCGATGATGGCGAGAAGGGCGAACGCCACCCAGTGGTCGACGGCGCTGATCCAGCGGGAGAGGCCCCTACCGGCAAGCCATCCCAGGGCGGTCATCATGAACTGGAACCAGCCAAACGCCAGCGCGAGTCGCGCGACGTGACCCGCATCGAGTCGCCGCAGCCGGCAACACGAGGCCAGCGACACCGCGAACGCGTCCATGGCGAGAGCGAGGGCGAGACCGATGAGGTACCAGAAGCTCATAGGCGGCACATTCTATCCCGTGAAGCGACCGCGGGCGATTTGCCTGTCCGGCCGGGGAGCTACAATGGCGAAAACATCATGCGGGTCAACCTACCCGGAGGCGGTTCTATGAACGTGCTACAGGCGATCGGCAACACGCCGCTCGTCGAGTTGGTCAATCTGAATCCGAACCCCAAGGTCAAGATCCTCTGCAAGCTCGAGGGATGCAACCCTGG
>JAKAHF010000361.1 GCA_021815245.1 Actinomycetes bacterium | reverse complement strand
CGACGAGGAGCGAGAAGCGGCGGGCATCCGGGCCCTCCCGGTCGATCTGCACGACGCGATCGCGGCGTTCGGGCAGTCGTCGCTGATGCGTGAGGCCTTGGGCGACCACATCTTCGAGTACCTCATCCGCAACAAGCAAGCCGAGTGGGACGACTACAAGGCCATCGTCACCCCCTACGAACTCGACCGGTACCTCTCGGTCCTCTGACGGCTTCGCGGTGGCGCCGGCGCATGCCGGCGCCACCCACCTCCACCGCCCACCGGCGGGCGCCGGAGTACAATCGAAGTCATGAGCGACCCCAATCCCAGGCTGCCTGACGGTCTCGCCACGTCGGCGGACGCCGGTCTCGCCATGTCGGCCGATGCCGGCCCCGCTGTCCCGGACGCGACGGGGACGGGTCCGGCTCCCGTCGGCCACCACCACGGCCCGCTCTTCCTGCTCGACGGCGCGAATATCGCGTACCGCGCGTTCTTCGCCTTGCCCGAGACCATAGCGACCTCGACCGGGTTCCCCACCAACGCGCTCTACGGGTTCACCTCGATGATCATCAAGATCCTGGGTGAGTACCATCCCGAGACGGTGGTCGTGGCCTGGGATGCCAAGCAGAGGACGTTCCGCCGCGAGGAGTACGAGCACTACAAGGCCCAGCGCAGGCCGATGCCCGACCTGCTGTCCGAGCAGTGGCCCCACCTCGAGGAGTTGAGTGCGGCGTTCGGTTTCGTCAACCTCACCGTCCCGGGGTACGAGGCCGACGACATCCTCGCCACGCTCGCCACCCAGGCCGATGCCGAGGGCCGGCCGACGGTGATCGTCACCGGGGACCGTGACGCCCTGCAACTCGTGACCGAGCACGTCACCGTGATGGCGAACACCCGCGGCATCACCGAGGTGAAGCTCTACGACCCGGCCGGCGTGGTCGAGAAGTGGGGGATCGCCCCCGGATTGGTCCCCGACCTGATCGGCCTCAAGGGCGACACCTCGGACAACATCCCCGGCGTCCCGGGCATCGGCGAGAAGACGGCCGCTCAGCTCCTGGCCGAGTTCGGCACCGTGGAGGGCGTGCTCGACCACGTCGACCAGGTCAAGGGCGAGAAGCGGCGGGAACTCCTGCGCGAGCATCGGGAGACAGCGCTGCTGTCCAAACGGCTGGCCACGGCTGTGCGCGACGTTCCCATCGACATCCACGCCGCCACCGTCGCCCCGACGCCCGCCGACCGGGGACTCCTGCGCGAGCTGTTCACCCGTTTCGAGTTCTCGTCGCTGGTGGAACGGCTCGACGATGCCCTGCCCGCCGACGCGCGCGCAGAGCTCGTCGCCGTGACGACCTTCGGCGAGATGGCGCCGCGCCCGGTGTCGCCCGCGGACTTGGAGCGGGCACTCGACTGGGCGCGTCCGGTCGGGCTCGCGGCTGCGGGCGATCGTTTGTGGCTCGGGCAACAGGGGTTCGGCGGCGGCGCCGTTGACGGCCCGCTGCTGCTCGAACTCACGGGCCCGGCGGAGGTGGCCGGCCCGCTGCGGGCGCTCCTCGCGCGCGGGCCGAGGGTCTGCCACGACTTCAAGGCGGCCAAGGATCTGCACGCCTTGCTGGACCGCCCGGCCCACGACACCTTCATCGCCGCCTACCTGCTCGCCCCGGGGCAGCGGTCGTACGCGCTCGCCGACCTCGCACTCGCCGTGGGCCGGACCCGACCGGCCGGCCATGGTGACGTCGCCGCCGGGGACGCGCTCCTCGTGCTCGAGGTGGCGTCGTGCCAGGAGGCGGAACTCCGGGCACAGGGCATGTGGGGGCTGCTGCAGCAGATCGAACTGCCGCTCACGCGGGTCCTGGTCGCCATGGAGCAGGCGGGCATCCACCTCGACTGCTACCTCTTGGGCGAGATCACCATGAAGCTGCAGGACCAGATGGAGGGCCTGCAGACCGAGATCTACGAGCTCGCCGGGGGGGAGTTCAACCTGGGATCGCCCCAGCAGCTGGGCGTGGTGCTGTTCGAGCGCCTGGGATTACCGCGGCAGCGGAAGATCAAGACCGGCTACTCCACCGACGCGAAGACGCTCGAGGCGCTGAAGGCGGGCCACCCGATCGTCGAGAAGATCCTTCAGCACCGAGAACTGTCAAAGCTGATGAGCACGTATCTGCTCGCGTTGCCGCAGGCGGTCGACCCGTCCTCCGGGCGGCTCCACACGACGTTCCACCAGGCGGTGGCGGCGACGGGCCGGCTCTCGTCCAGCGATCCCAACCTGCAGAACATCCCCGTGCGGACCGAGCTGGGTGCGCAGATCAGGGAGTGCTTCACGGCCGAGTCGGGCAACCTCCTGGTCGTCGCGGACTACTCCCAGATCGAGCTCCGGCTGATGGCCCACCTGTCGCAGGAGCCGACACTTCTGGCCGCATTTCACGAGGGACAGGACATCCACGCACGGACGGCGGCAGAGGTGTTCGACCTCGACGAAGGCGCGGTCGATGCGGCGCACCGGCGCTACGCCAAAGCGGTCAACTTCGGCATCATGTACGGCATCTCGTCGTTCGGGTTGGCGTCGAACCTGGGGATCGTTCGAGCAGTGGCGGCGGCCTACATCCAGCGCTACTTCGAGCGGATGCCGCGCGTGCGGGCCTTCATCGATGCGACCATCGCCGACGCGCGGGCACAGGGGTGGGTGGCGACGCTGTTCGGGCGACGTCGTCTCATTCCCGAGCTCCGCTCGGACAACTTCCAGACCCGCTCGCTGGGTGAGCGGCTGGCGGTGAACTCCGTGCTGCAGGGGACGGCGGCCGACATCATCAAGGTGGCGATGATCCGTTGCCACGAGCGGCTGCGGGCGGAGTGCCCCGGGGCACGACTGGTGCTCCAGGTGCATGACGAGCTGATCGTGGAGTCATCGGCCGAGCACGCCGAAAGGGTCCGCGACCTAGTGGTGGCCGAGATGGTGGCGGCGTTCGTCATGGACCCGCCGCTGGAGGTCGACACCGGCATCGGCCCGAACTGGCTGGCGGCCAAGTAGGCGGTGGTCGGCGGCCGATCGGGCGGCATCCGTCAACCCGTTCGTGGCCCTTATTGCATTTGACTATGCAGAAGGTATACTGCGCGCTAGCGCTGGGACGGCCCGTACCCAAGCGCATATTTGTCTAGGAGGAACAGAAACTACATGCCAGACGAAGAAATCAACGAGAACGTGCAGACGCTTCGCGGGGGCCAGGACCTCATGATCGAGGTCGATGGAGAGATGATCCCCAACTACGACGCGACGATGGTCACCTTCGAAGAGGGCGACATCGTCACCGGGACGGTGGTCCGGGTCGACAAGGACGAGGTGCTCGTCGACATCGGCTACAAGAGCGAAGGTGTCGTCCCCGTCAACGAACTCTCCATCAAGAAGTCGGTCGACCCGAGCGACGAGGTCGCGGTGGGCGACGTCATCGACGCCTTGGTGCTCACCAAGGAAGACGCCGACGGCCGGCTGATCCTTTCCAAGAAGCGCGCGCGCTTCGAACGTGCCTGGCAACGCATCGAGAAGGCCGCCGAAGACGGTGTGCCGGTGGAAGGTACCGTTATCGAAGTCGTCAAGGGTGGGCTCATCCTCGACCTCGGTGTGCGGGGTTTCCTGCCCGCGTCGCTGGTGGATATCCGCCGCGTCGCCGATCTCGAGGAGTTCCTGGGCAAGACTCTTCGTTGCCGCGTGATCGAACTGAACAGATTCCGCAACAACGTGGTGCTGAGCCGTCGCGCCGTGCTCGAAGAAGAGCGGCGTGGCGTGCGCGAGCAGATACTCGACCGCATGAACGTCGGGGACGTCGTCTCGGGTACCATCTCAAACATCGTGGATTTCGGGGCATTCGTCGACCTCGAGGGCATCGACGGCTTGATCCACATTTCGGAACTGTCTTGGAGTCATGTGAACCACCCGTCCGAGGTGCTGACCATCGGTCAGACCGTCTCGGTCAAGGTGCTCGACATC
>JAKAHF010000360.1 GCA_021815245.1 Actinomycetes bacterium | reverse complement strand
GGTAGTGGTCGATGCCGGGGATGACGAAGTCGTGCACTTGGTGCTGAACGGCGCCGACATCACCTGCTCCGACGGCGCCCCGATCTACATCAAGAGCGCAGACAAGACCGTCATGACGCTCGCCGAAGGCACCGACAACAGCGTGAGTGACGGCGCCACGTACGTGCTTGCCGACTCCCAGACGGATGAACCCAACGCCGCCGTCTTCAGCAGGGACGACCTGACCATCAACGGCACGGGGTCACTGGCGGTGATGGCCCGGCACAACGATGGCATATCGAGCAACGACGACCTCAAGATCGTCGGCGGCACCATCACGGTCGATGCCGCCAACGACGCGATCCAGGGCAAGGATTGCGTCGGCGTCAAGGACGGCGTCCTCACGCTCTCCTCGGGCGGCGACGGCCTCCAAGCCACGAACGCTCAAGACGCCGGGAAGGGCTACATCGCCATCGAGGGTGGCACCTTCGCCATCACGGCGCGCAATGACGGCATCCAGGCTCAGAGCACGTTGCTCGTGAGTGGCGGGGACTTCACCATCTCCACGGGCGGCGGGAGCGCGAACAGTAGCCAGAATATTGGCCAGGACGGCAATACCTGGGGAGACTGGGGTTCGAATGGGGCCTCGGGCGCCACCGCGACGACCGACACCGGCTCCGACGCAAGCGCCTCTACCAGCGCCAAAGCCCTCAAAGCCGCGACGGGCATCTTCGTGACCGGGGGTACCTTCACGGTCGATTCTTCCGACGATGCCATTCACTCCAACGGCACGATACACATCGCCGGCGGCACGTTCAGTCTGAGTTCTGGAGACGACGGGGTGCATGCCGACGCGACTCTCACCATCGACGGAGGCGACTTGACCCTCACCCAGGCGTACGAGGGTCTCGAAGCCTCGGCCATCACGGTTAACGACGGCACCATCTACCTCACGGCAAGCGACGACGGCATCAACGTTGCCGGCGGCGCGGACTCGTCCTCGGTCGGAGGGCGTCCGGGTCAGAACGACTTCACCGTCAACCTCGAGAACGTGCTCACCATCAACGGCGGGTACATCGTGATCGACTCCGGGGGCGATGGTCTCGACTCCAACGGCACCATCAGCGTGACCGGTGGCGCCGTCGTCGTGAACGGGCCCATCGAGGACATGAACGGCGCCCTCGATGCTCAGGAATTCGCCATCTCGGGTGGTTCGCTCGTGGCGGTCGGCAGTGCAGGCATGGCGGAGGCTCCCAGTGACACCTCCACACAGCACTCGGTGATGGTCGTCTTCGACCAGGCCCAGGCGGCGGGCACCCTTGTGCGCATCCAGGGCGCCGACGGCAGTGACGTGCTCACCTTCACACCGGTGAAGCAGTTCCAGGCGCTGGTCTTCAGTTCGGCCGAGCTCGAGCAGGGTGGGAATTACACCGTCTACCTGGGCGACGCCGAGATCGTGACTCTCGCGCTCGACGCGATCGTCACCACCTCGGGCTCCGCGACCGGCCCCGGGGGAGCCGGCATGCGCGGACCCGGTCGCTGAGACCGGCAGGCTTGACCTCGCAGCTCACGTCTTCTACGGGCACCCACGGCGACCTGAGACGGCTCAGGCGTCGTGGGTGCCCGTCGCGGTCACCTTTGCTTTCCGCTCCAAAAGCGCTATAGTTCGTACTATTATTCGTATACGACTGAGTATACGAACCATGATGCGGGGTGGCCGGCATCCCGTCAGCCAGCACAGTCCTTCCCCTGTGGCTGCCTGGGGGGCGCTCGCCCGGGCGCTCCCCAGGAATCTTGGGGACCGGCCTCGTTGGCGGTCCCTCTCTCGCGACCGGGGACCGACCGAGGGAGGAACATGGCCCGAACGATCTACATCCGCGAGCGACTGGGAGACGAAGTGCAGGCTCCCTCCGGCTACTACCGGCCTCTTGCCGAGGGCTGGCTGGCGCACCAGGGCGGGCACGTGCTCTACGTTCTTGGCTCGGCCTGCATAGAGGCCTCATGCTGCGGTGTCGGCAGCTGGAGTTACGTGCGGGTCGAAGGGCGAGCCGTCGGTGAAGAGGCAGCCGAACGGCTCGACCGGGAGGGCAGACTCGAGATCGACACCATCGATGCCGTCACGGACCGGAGATCCATCACGGCGCTTCTACGGCAGCACTACCCAGAGGCACGAGTGGAATTCAGGTAGTGGCCACTCAAGGTTGATCGCGCGAGCGCCGAAACAAGCCTTAGTTGTTTGTTGTTTCTTCGCGCGCGCGTGCGTCTCGCGCTCAATCTTGGTGGAACGCATGATCTGGCAGAGCGGCTTCTACGTATACATCATGCTCGCCGCGGGAGCAATCTCACTCATCGTGGCGTTTCTGACGCAACGACGGCGCCAAGTGCCTGGTTGGAAGGCGCTTGTGGCCATCAACTGCCTAGGAGCCCTTTGGGCTTTGGCGACGGCGCTGGAGCTGTCTTCGGGCGACATCCAGTCGGCGATCGTTTTCCACAAGCTCTCGTTCCTTGGGATGGAAGCCATCCCCGTGGCCTGGTTCGTCTTCACGGCTCGCTTCTCGGGTCGCGATCACTGGGTGACTCCGAAGTATGTAGCCGCGCTTTCGGCCATGCCGATCATGTCGCTCGTCCTCTTGTGGACGAACAATCTGCATCACCTGATGTTCACCGGCTGGAGCATGCAATACCGGGGCGACATCCTCACACTGCAGAAGACTCCAGGCGCATGGTGGTGGCTCGACTCGGTCTACACCTACTGTCTGCTGCTTGCCGGCCTGGTCGTGCTGGGCATCATGTTCTTCAGGGAGATAGGTCTCTACCGGCGGCAGATCGCCGCGCTCGTCGCAGGTCTTGTCGTACCCATGTGCTCCGACATCGTCTACGTGTCTACGCAGGCGGAGACGTCGGTCAACATGACGCCCGTGCTATTCGCCTGGGTGGGGCTCGCCCTCTATTGGGGCTTTGTGCGCTACCAACTGCTCGACGTCGCACCAGTAGCACGCGAATTCGTCACCGAGCACATGAGCGACGCGCTCGTGGTGCTCGATCCGGTGGAGCGGGTGACCTACATCAACCCCGCGGCCGAGAAGCTCTTCGGGGTGCAGCTGAAGCGGGCGCTGGGCAGGTCGTTCGGCAAGATCGCTGCCAGCACTGAGCTTCTCGACCTCTACGCCGAAGCCCGCGCCTCCGGAGACGACTCCATCCACAACTGGGAGGCCCGATCTCGCCGATATGACGGCAGGATCTCGGCCTTGCGCGACAAGCGGGGCACTCTGCGAGGCACGGTGCTCGTGCTTCGCGATGCCACCGACCGTCATGTCGCCGAGATGGCTCTCGATGAGGCCAAGCGCGGTCTTGAGATGCGCGTCGTCGAGAGAACCGCCCAGCTGGCCGCCGAGAAGGAGCACCTCGCGCACGTCAACGCCGTAGCCGTGGAGATGGCCCGCTGCGAGACGAGCCGTGAGGTGCTCGAAGCCGGTGCGAGGTTGGCTCGCGAGGCGGTAGGAGCCGAGTCGGACTGCCTCTGCTTGCGTTCCAGTAACGGTGAGGTCGAACTGGTCGAGAACGACGATCTGCCCGCCGAGCGGCGGGAGCTGCTCTTGCGGCTCCTCGGCGGCTCGACCGGCTTCGCGCTGGCCGCCTCCGACGGTGTGGTCGTTTGGCTCGAAGAGCACGATGGTCAGAACATCATGGTCGTGCCGCTCATCTCCCGCGGTCTCAACCTGGGCGCTCTCTGCCTGCTCAGCAACGAGCCCAGCTTCGGCACCGATCCTGACACTGCTATGCTCGCGGGGGCGATCGCGTCGCAGATAGCCGTGGCGCTGGAGAACGTGCGCCGCTTCGAAGAGGCCAGTTTCCTCGCTGAGCGCGATTCTCTGACCATGCTCCTCAACCACCGGGGACTGAGCAAGCGTCTCGAGCAAGAGGTAGCGCTTGCCGGTCGCACCGACTCGGTATTCAGCCTCGTTATGCTCGACGT
>JAKAHF010000359.1 GCA_021815245.1 Actinomycetes bacterium | reverse complement strand
CGTCGACAAGATCCTCACGCCACCTCAGTCGGCCAACGGTGAGACGACGGCGAGTTCGGGTACGTCCTCGTCGGGGGCGACGGGCGCCTCGACCGCGACGACCTCGGGCGACATCGATCGCTCCGACTTCACCACCGACGTCGACGCCATCGAGAACAGCAAGTTGTGGAAGATGTACGCAGCAGCCGCCGGCTTCCAGCTCATGGCGCCCGGCTGGCTGCCCAAGGACTATCGCTACGTCGACAAGCAGCCCTCCGAGCCCGGCACCTACGACATCCTCGACAGCAACGGCAACGTCAAAGGCGCGGCCGTGAAGATGGTGTATCACCTGATCCGCGACGAGGACAATCCCAACGAGTTCCCACAGTATCTGGGCATCATGGAGACCACCTGGCTCGACGCGCCGGCCAAGTGTGAGGGCATAGAGAAGTACTACAACGGCACCACCTACACCATCGTGGGAACCAGTACGCGTACTGAGTATGTCTGGTGGGTAAACAACGGGGTCCTGTATTGGGTGTCGAATACCCTGTCGTATTACCTGAGTGCAAAGGACTTGCTCAAGGTGGCTGAATCGATGATGGTCGTACCTGCCGGAGCGGCGAACTGAAACACAAGCCGTACACTCTGTACGAAACAGAGGGCCGGCCCAGAAGACGATGGATTTGGATCGTTCTCGGGGTGCTTGTCGGCCTGCTGGTGATCCTTGGCGGAGTGGCCGGCGGCTACTACCTGTGGTTCCGCAGCCAGGTCATAGAAGCCAACGAGCGAGTGGAGCCCGAGGTCTACACAGTGCTGTCGGAGAAGCCCAGCAGCACCATCGTCACGGTGCCGGTGCCCCAATCGCCCTCGGCCATGAACTTGCTGGTGCTCGGCTCCGACCGGCGGCCCGATGAAGAGGCCGAGGGATCTCGCTCCGACACGATCATCATCGTGCATGTCGACCCCGACAACGACTACCTGTCGATGCTGTCTCTGCCTCGCGACTTGCGGGTCGACGTGCCCGGCTACGGCCTGAACAAGCTCAACTTCGCCTTCAGCGTGGGCGGTGCGGCCCTCACCATCAGGACCGTCGAGCAACTCACGGGCGTCGATATCAACCACTACGTCGAGGTGAGCTTCGACGCCTTCCGCGACATCACCGACTCTCTGGGCGGTGTCTACGTCGACGTCGACCAGCGCTACTACAACGACAATCCCAATTTCGAACTGATCAAGCTTTCGCCCGGATATCAGCTTCTGAACGGGGTCGACGCGCTCGACTTCGTTCGCTACAGGCACGATCTCAACCTGGATTTCGGCCGCATGGAGAGACAGCAGCAATTCTTGTCGGCTATGCGCGAGCAGGCGATGGGCTGGGACTTGCCGCTCAAGCTCCCGGGATTGGTCAGCTCGCTGTTCGACAATCTGGCCACCGATCTCGACGCCAACGAGGTCATCAAACTGGCCTACTGGACGGTCAAGCTCGACGGCAATCGCATGCGGCGCCTCTCGGTGACCGGCTCGGCGGAGATGGTGGGTGAGGTCTCATACGTGCTGGCATCCGACTCGGCTATCGCCGACGCCGTGGGCACCTTCCTTAGCCTGCCGGGCACGACCAAGCCGTCGACGGCTTCGAGCACAACGACTACCACGGCGGTCGCGACCGCCGATCTCTCCGGCATCGAGCTCGACGTGTTGAACGGCAACGGTCGCGCGGGTGAGGCTGCGGCGGCCGGCACCTGGCTGCAGGATCTCGGAGCGACTGTGGCGACGGTCGGCAACGCCGAACTGCGCCGCACGACTGTGGTGCAGTATGGATCGGGTATGTCGGCCGGCGCAAAGAAGGTGGCGAAGGCCCTCGGCGTCGGCACCGATTGGAGCGACGAGGTCGAGCGCGTCACGTTGGTACTGGGCGACGACTTCCAGCTGCCGCGTGACTACGCACTGCCCCCGAACGCCGACACCATCTCGGCCGCGGGCGGCTGGAAGAAGATGGCGGGGGAGATCCCGTTCGCGATCCAGGGTCCGGCTTACATCCCCGATGGGTACTACTTCGTCGAGAAACAGCCGGTCAACGCTCCCACGTACGACATCGACGGCGACGGACACGACAAGCCCGCCTTCAAGATGCTTTACCGCCTGAAGCAGCACGGCGAGTGGACCGATCAGTACATGGGCCTCATGCAGACGACGTGGCTCGAAGCACCCGCCGCCAGCAAGGGCCGCGAGGTAGAGCACGAAGGGCGCACGCTCACCATTGTCGGTCCGAAGGACAAGGTCGAGCGCATCTGGTGGAAAGAGGACGGTGTGCTGTATTGGGTCTCGAACACCCTGTTCCATCTTCTGAGCGAGGAGGAACTGCTGGCGGTGGCCGAGTCAATGGTGACGATCCCGGTGCAATGAAGGTTGTCGTCGCTTCAAGCGGCCGAGGAGATTGTGAAGACGCGCTTCTGAGGGTCGCCCGATTGCTTGCGGCCGACGAAGGTCGTGTGACTACGCTGCGTGACATCGGAGTCGGCAATCTCTCCAGACCTCTCAGCGCGGCGGAGGTCGCTCTGCTCAGGGCGGCTCTGGTCGACGTGCGGCACGAATCCGACGCTGGCGTCGCGGTTGTCGGCTATGTGTGCACGGGCCTGGTGCCGGCGCGGTCGTATCTCCGTGAGTCGGAGAGCGGGACGGACGAGCCAGGTCGTGTCGAGGTTGTCGCCGTCGAGGATCACGCCAACCTGACGTGGCGTTCCCCACTGACCGGTCCCAACGACGACTCCGCCGGACCACGCTTTCCGAGCATGACGGGCATATACCTTCCCGAGGTCGCGACCGGTCGGTTGTCCGCTGACGAGGGTATGATAGTGAGGTCCGGAGTCGTGGCCGGTGTCTCCGACCCCTCCCGCCTGAACGCCTTCGAGGCGGAGGCGGTCGAATCACATGGCTACGCTGCGGTCAGCGCAGAACTGGTACCCGTGGTGATCGTCGCGGCCCACATGGGTCTGCGGATCGCCGCGGCAATGGTCGTCGGCGGCAATGGTAGCCGCCGGCCGTAGTAATCGAGAGTTGTGCAACCGAAGGAGTGGCATAGTGGTCGACCATGATGTGAAAGATCTGGCCCTGGCGGCGAGCGGCGTACTGCGGATCGAATGGGCTGAGAAAGAGATGCCCGTTCTGGCTCAGATCCGGGCGCGCTTCGAGAAGGAGAAGCCGCTGCAGGGTGTTCGCATCGGCGCCTGCCTGCACGTGACGAGTGAGACTGCCAGCCTCATGCGTACTCTGGCCGCCGGCGGGGCGCAGCTCTCCCTTTGCGCCTCGAACCCGCTCTCCACCCAGGATGACGTGGCGGCCGCCCTCGTGGCCGAATACGGCATCTCGACCTTCGCCATCAAGGGTGAGGACCACGAGACCTACTACCGCCACATCCACTCCGTCATCGATACCCATCCGCAGATCACCATGGACGATGGCGCCGATGTGGTCGGTCTGCTCCACACCGAGCGCACCGACGCGGGCGATAGCGTCATCGGGGGCACCGAAGAGACGACGACCGGGGTCATCCGCCTCAAGTCGATGGAGCAGGACGGCGTTCTCAAGTACCCCATCATCGCCGTCAACGAGGCGATGACCAAGCACATGTTCGACAACCGCTACGGCACGGGCCAGTCGACGCTCGACGGCTGCATCCGGGCGACCAACCGCCTGATCGCGGGCAAGACCGTCGTCATCGCCGGCTACGGCTGGTGCGGGCGGGGCGTGGCCAACCGGGCGAAGGGGCACGGCGCCGACGTGGTCGTTCTTGAGGTCGACCCGCTGCGCGCGCTCGAGGCCCTCATGGACGGCTTCAGGGTCATGCCGATGGAGCAGGCCGCTCCTGTTGGTGACCTCTTCATCACGGCGACCGGTGACATCCATGTGGTGCGCAAGGAGCACTTCGAGGTCATGAAAGACGGCGCGATTGTCGCCAACACAGGCCACTTCAACGT
>JAKAHF010000358.1 GCA_021815245.1 Actinomycetes bacterium | reverse complement strand
TTCCGATCTGTCTGGCGGCCCCAGCGCCACGAACGCCCGCCCCCGATCGGTGAGCCAACCGGCCGCCCCCTCTTCGCGGAACCGCGCATTCGCCTGTGCAATCCTGGCGAAGTAGTCCCTCAGCCCCTCATGCTGCGGCGTCTGCGGTATGGGGTCTGTCTCCCGAAGGAACGCCGCCCACAGCGCCGCGCGTGCATCTGGTGCCGCATCGCGCATCGCGCTGAGCCGTGAAGACGAGACGAAATACCGTAGGTAGTCGAGCATCTCGTTGAACGTGGCGACCGGCAGATCCTCACCGAATGCCACAAAGAGCGGAGCCCGCAGCGTATCTGCACTCCCGGCACGCGCGACTCCAATCGACATCACGCCAACTCCGAGTCGTGACAGCGGAACGTTGAACGATCCCGCGAAGAGGTTCCCCCGACGAGGCAGCGAGATCGAATCGCTCCACAGTGTTCCACTCGCCCCATCGGCTCGCACCGATACGCGAAGCGGAAATGACGGCGCACTCCCATATCCCTCCACGTACACCGGTAGGATCGTATCCCGCCCAAACACTGCCGTGGCGCGTGGCGTTGCCACGAAGCGCGGCAGCGAATCGAGTGACTCCCGAGGAGTCGCCTCGTAGAACGCGACTGGGGATGACACCGACCCGTCGACGAATCTCGGAACACCAATCGTCGCTTCTATCGCACTCCCCCGACTCACCGAGTCATCGCGTACGGTGAGGCGCAGGTCATACATCCCAGGCGCCAGCTTGACGATCTGGCGGAACAGCACGCTCTCATCGGTCCGCTGTGTCTCACGAAACGCGAGGACCCGGACCGACTCTTTCGTATTCACCTCGTGAACGAGCGCCGTTCCCCGCTTGAGCTGGAGACCAACGTTGTACGAAGCGCGATACTGGTCACCTTCCCGCCCGAACCGGAGCGCACGGTTCGCCAGCGACACGGTCAGAACCACGATGCTAGAGTCCGGAGAGCTCCCGGCAAGAAAACTCAACGAGCCGACAAACGGCGTCTCCCCGCCCTCCGCCAGGAGCCCGAGCCGACGATACAGGCTCACCACATCAGGCTGAGCAGGGATCCGCCGGTTGCTCACCGGGCCCGTAGCGGCAGCCGGCCCTGGTGCTTGCGCCCCAGGTTTGGATCCCCCCCCGGAAGCGCACGCCGAGAGAGCAATGGAAGCCGCAACCGCAAATAGTGGGAATCGCATATAGGGGGGCAGGTTCCGAACCGACGCCACCCGGCTCACATGAGCGCGGGATGCTACTGCAAGATAGGTCGTGGGCGAATTCTCATACATTGCTTGCTGCCCTTCCCGGCGACCATTAGGTTCGGCGCCGTGTCCAAGGAAAATCTTGTCGGGCGAACCATCGCCGGCTATACGCTCAAGACCCTCGTCGGAGAGGGCGGCACCTCGGTCGTCTACCGCGCGGAGCACCCTGCCAACGGCCAAGTGGCCTTCAAGGTGCTGCGCGACAAGTTGCGGCTGGAGAAGACTGCCGTCGCCCGATTCAACCGCGAAGCCGAGTTCGGCAAGCGCGTCATCCATCCCAACGTAATCCGGACCATCGAAACCGGGGTGGCCGACGGGCTGCACTACCTCGTGATCGAATGGGCCCCCGGCGAGCTGCTCGAACGATACGCCAAGGAGCACGCCCCCCTCCCGCGCGAGGAGGTCGCCCGCATCATCCTCAGCATCGGCGAAGCCGTCAAGGCGGCTCACGATTCCGGGATCATTCATCGCGATCTAAAACCCGACAACGCGATGTACGATCCCGTCTCGGGGGCGACGAAACTTCTCGACTTCGGAATTGCCGCAGCGACCGACACCCGCCAGGACGAGCGGCTGACACGTGCTGGGTACTTCGTCGGCACCCTTATGTACGTCGCCCCTGAGGCCCTCTCTGGCGAGCTCGTGACCCCCGCCGCCGACCAGTACTCGCTCGCCACCATTGCGTACTTCCTCCTCACCGGCGCGCTCCCATACCTCGCCAAGAGCCCCCGGGAGATGTTTACCCAACTCCTGTCCCAGCCCCCGATTGCACTCAACAAGGCCCGGCCGAACCTCGATTTCGGCTCCCATGTCGAGAGCGTCGTGATGAAGGGGTTATCCCGGCAACCGGGCGATCGCTACCCCGATATCCTCAGCTTCGCCACGGAGTTGCACAACGCCCTCCTCGTTGCAGTTCCCCCTGAAGACGCAGGGCTGTTCTCCAAGGTCCGGGGCCTGTTTCGCCGCTAGTTCCCTCCCCATGGACACCCGACACCACCTCGTCACCCTACTCGCCGAGCGAAGCGCTCGGCGAGGCCATTTCGTCCTCTCATCCGGACGAACGTCGAACCTCTACATCGACGCGCGCCTAACGACCATGAGCCCGGAGGGCCTCGCACTCATCGGTCCCCTGGCGCTAACGGCCGTCCGGGATGCATTCGGCGTCGTAGATGCGGTTGGAGGCCTGACCCTGGGCGCCGACCCGATCTCCTATGCGATTGCCTACGCCAGCGCACAGACAGACGAACCCGTTCGCGCATTCACCGTCCGGAAGGAAGCCAAAGCACATGGCGCCGGCCGTCAGGTTGAGGGCCCCTACAACCCAGGTGACCGCGTCGTCGTCATCGAGGACGTCATAACAACTGGCGGTTCGGCACTCCGGGCCATCGAAGTACTTCGCGCCCACGGCGCCCAGATTCTGGGGGTTCTGGCTCTCGTGGATCGCGAAGAAGGCGGGCGACAGGCTATCGAAGCGCAGGGGCTGTCCGTCGTCTCGCTCGTCACGGCCGGGGAGATACTACCTCTCCTTCCCCACCCGTGACCCTCGTATCTTCACCTTCAGGGCCATCATCCCGTCGCACGTCCATTCGTCGCCGACGCCAGTGACGTCTTGATTCACCAAACGGATCGAAGGTACGCCACTGCTCGCGGTACCGAAGTATCAGGTGCTCCCGAAAGCAGTCGAGCATCCCATCTCCATCGTACCGTAGCCGGAACTCCAGGGCGCTGAGCTGCAACACCGCCCGCACATGCCGGCTGAAGCTCTGCGGCGACGAGTAATCCAGCTGGTTCGCAACGCTGGTTACCGTCACTCCGGGATTCTCGAACAGACACGCTGCACACGTAAGCCGCGCGTATGCGAGATAGCGCTTCGGCGGTGGCACCTGGGCACGGAAGAAGCGACTCATCAGCGTCCCAGGAACAATGCCCATCATCCGTGCGAGCTCGCGGATTGTCGCTGTCTTGGAAGCCACGCCAAATAGCATGTCGAAGAAGCGACGAGCTCCTGCCGGCGCTTCCATGAGGTCGAGTGCCAGACGCGACTGCGCCGTGCGCTGCACACTCGAACTACGCTCACTGAGAAGCACCGCACGCAGCTCTCGCCAACCGGTCGGCTCCCTCACGTCGATCAACGTCCTCACGCCGCAATGACCGAGCGAAAGCACAGTGCGGACGGTCGAGCGGTCGAGCTCCGATAGCAGGGCCACAGCAGGGACGCGCGGAAACTCCCGCACCATCCGCGCCATATTCGAGATGCTCGCGCCGCGACACATTGCCGTCGAGACGATGAGCGCACTCACGCGCTGGTGCCGCAGGTCACGCCACAGGTCATCCACGGACTCGCGGTGATAGGCCCGGATGACCCCCATCCCTACCGCATCAACCCGAAGTCGCTCATCAGGCGTGAGCATTGTCGTCACGCGCGCGATACCAACATCAGGAGTGCTGGCAGCCGCCCCCGCTTCGAACGAATTGCGTGACCACTGAGCAGACATGGCACCACACATCGGCTGAGGTTGGATCACACTCTAATCCACCCCGTCACTCGATTGTCACCTCCCCAGTTCCGTGCCCTGCCCACTCCGTCCTACCGCAACCTGTTCGTCACGCGGTGCCGTACCGCTATATTTCGTACGTCAGGTACATGCTGGCCGGATGATCGCGTCGGGGCTCTTTGTAGATC
>JAKAHF010000357.1 GCA_021815245.1 Actinomycetes bacterium | reverse complement strand
CTGCAGCACAGCCAGAAGATCGAGAGCCTGGGCGTGCTGGCCGGGGGCATCGCCCACGACTTCAACAACATCCTTACGACCATCCTGGGTCACGCCGACCTGGCGCTCCACGACATGCCACTCTCGTCGCCGGGCCGCCGAGGTGTGCAGGAGATCGTCGGCGCCTCGCGCCGGGCCGCCGATCTCTGCCAGCAGATGCTCGCCTATTCGGGGCGAGGACAGTTCGTCATCGAAGACATCGATCTGCGCGTGCTCATCGACGACATGCTGAACCTCTTCAGAAGCTCCATACCCAAGACGGTGCTGCTCAATCTCAATCTCGCCAAGAACCTCCCGCGCATCCGCGGCGACGTCAGTCAGGTCAACCAGATCGTCATGAACCTCGTCTTGAACGCCGCCGAGGCCATCGGCGAGCGGAGTGGGGTCATCACCATCTCCACCGGCGCCCAGGAGTGCCCGCCCGACTACTTCCGCAAGAGTCGCGCCCCCGAGAACCTCCCCGGTGGCCTCTATGTGACCCTCGAAGTCTCCGACACCGGCACCGGCATGGACCGCCAGACGCTCGACCAGATCTTCGAGCCATTCTTCACCACCAAATTCACCGGGCGGGGACTGGGACTCTCCGCCGTCCTCGGCATTGTGCGCGGGCACAAGGGCGGCATCGTGGTGTACAGCGAGCCGGGCAAGGGCAGCACGTTCAAGGTGCTGTTCCCCGCCGTCGAAACGACATTGGAGGCCAACGCCCCGACTTCAGCCGATGAACTCGAGTGGCGCGGCCAGGGCGTGATCTTGCTGGCCGACGACGAGGAGACCATCCGCGCACTCGGCAAGGTGATGCTCGAACGACTCGGCTTCGAAGTGCTGCTCGCCTCCGATGGCCGCGAGGCAGTGGCGTTGTTCAAGGAGCATCTCGACCAAATATCCGCCGTGCTCCTCGACCTGACCATGCCCCACATGAACGGCGAAGAGGCATTCAGGGCCATGCGCGACCTGAAACCCGGCGTGCAGGTGATCCTCTGCAGTGGATATTCTGAAGCCGAAATCTCGGCCCGGTTCGCAGGCAAAGGCCCGGCCGGCTTCCTCCAGAAGCCATACACGCTCGCCACTCTGGCGCAGAGACTGCAGTCGGTATTCGACTAGGCGGCCGGCGTCGACGCCGGCGCCACAGCAGGCTCGTAGCGGCCGATCACACACCGGGCCGGTAGCGGCCTTCTCTCCCACGCCTTCCCAAGTTCGGCAAGGAACCGATCGTCCATCCAACCAACGATGGAATTTGGCTCTTGCAGACCGAACATATGTTTGTCTATAATTCGGCTCCCGCGAACATATGTTCGGATAGAGCAGCATCGAGCCAGATATGGTGGGAGTTTCTTTTCTTTTAAAATGCAACGTTTATTGCAATGATAGACAGCACCCCGCCCAAGAGCCGCGCACAGCGCTTCGAGTCCGACCGGTTTCCGGTGCAGAAGATCCCGCCCAGCCACGACTATATACGGCGTGACGGCGCCGGACCCAAGGATGGCTGGGCGAAAGGCCCCGCCGATCCCGGTGCTCCTCCGCTCTACGGCGACGTGCACAAGTTCGGCTACACCCGGCCGCTCAAGAAGCACGAGGAGGTCAACCAAGCGGCCGACCCAGCGGCCGAGTCGGTGGCCGACCCAGCGACCGAACAGGCGGCTGAGTCGTCGGCTGAGTCGACGGCCGACACGACGGCTGAGTCGGCGACCGATCCGGCCGACGTCGCCCCTGCCCCGCACGACGACTTCGTCCACCTGCACGTGCACTCCAACTTCTCGTTCCTCGACGGCGGCAGCCGGGTGGAGGAGCTGGTCGCCCGTGCCGCCGAACTCGGTCAGACCGCCCTCGCCATCACCGATCACGACGGCCTCTACGGCGCGGTGCGCTTCGCCAAAGCCTGTGAGAAGCGGGGTATCAAGCCGATCTTCGGCACCGAGGTGCGGGTGGAGTCGCTGCTGCCGCCCACCGGTGAGGGCCCCTCCCGGGGCGACGCCCCGGGAGGGGTCGCCAGACCGGGGACGACTCCCGGAGCGACCGGGGCGGAGGCCGCCGCCGACACTGACCCGCATCACCTGGTGCTCCTCGCCGAGAATCGCGAGGGCTACGCCAACCTGTGCAGACTCCTCACTGCGGCGCACCTCGCCGACCCCGAACGAGAGCGCCCCCCACTCGTCACCCTCGAGTCGCTCGCCAAGCATGCGGAGGGGTTGATCTGCCTGACCGGTTGCCGGCACGGGGAGGTCGGCCACCTCGTCGACGCCGGTCGCGACAGTGAGGCCCGCGCCGCGCTCGTGCGCCTGCGCGAGATCTTCGGCGCCGCCAACCTCTACGTGGAGCTGCAGTACTTCGGCTACGAGCCCCATGAGGAGGCGCGGCCCGGACAGCATGGAGCCAAGGTGTTCGAGAAGGTCCGCATCGAGGGCAACCGGCTCGGGCACCGGCAGACGGCGGTCGAGACTCCGGGCTCCGGCAGCGTGGCCGGGCAGGACGCCCCCGACGAGGCCGCTGCGCCTGCCAATCTATTGCGTTCGTGTTGCATTGCAACTTCTGTTGCATCTACGCATGCTGCGGCGACCGTCCTGGCCGCGCGGCCCGGTCATCACACCGGCCCGGCTTCACACCGCCCACTGCCTCGTCCGGATCTGCCGCAAGGTCAACCGCAACGCCTCAACCCCGCCGACTATGATGTCGGATTTCACCGCGACGGCCGGCCCTGGCGCCTCTCGTGCCTCACCTACTGCGAGCGCCTCGCTCGCCTCGCCGCCGAGTGTGGCTTGCCGGCCGTCCTCACCACCGACGCCCACTATGCCCGCCCTGACGGCCGCGCCCTGCACCTCGTGTGCCGCGCCGCCGGCCGCGATCAGCCACTCTCCGGCTATCCGGACCCCGTCGCCGGCGCCCGCTGCCTCAAAGCAAAGTCCGGGTTGGAGGCATTCGCCGCGCCACTGCTCGAGTTAATCGCCCCGGCTCCCGACGAAGGCTGGACGAACTGGGAAGACTGCGAAGACCCCGAGCTTGCCATGCATATCTATTGCAATGCACCATTTATTGCATTTGCAGCAGGCGGGAGCGATGGTCGATACGAACTATCGAGTCCACCACCACGGAGCCATTCTTCTATCAAATCCGCTGTTTGTAGCATAACAAAGGCGTCGGACGGGAAAACCTGCGGCACCGGTGACTCCTCTTCCGTCGATATGCATAGTTATTGCAATGCACATTTTGTTGCATTTGACAACCCCCCCGGCCGGGCTTTGCCGTCCTCTCCCCTGGTGGCCGCGACCCATCTGGCCGCTCGCTGCAACGTCGACCTGGGCCTCGGCCAGTACCACTTCCCCCAGGTGGCTATCCCGGAAGGCGAGACCGCCTACTCCCTGCTGGCGAAGCGTTGCTTCAGGGGCGTCGCGCGGCAGTACAAGCCGGTGCCGCCCCGGGCGGTGGAGCTGCTCGAGAAGGAGCTCCGCATGATCCAGCAGATGGGATTCGCCCATTATTTCTTGGTGGTGCACGACATCGTGAGGTGGGCGCGCGCGAAGGGCGTCGCCTGCAGCGGGCGGGGTAGCGCAGGAAACTCGATCGTCTGCCATGCCCTCGACATAACCGCGTCGGAACCTATCCGGCACAACCTGCTGTTCGAGCGGTTCCTCAACCCCAACCGCCGCGAGATGCCCGACATCGACGTGGACTTCTGTTCCTCACGCCGCGACGAAGTGATCGATCACATCTACAAGACTTTCGGAAACGAAAACGTGGCGGTCGTGGCCAATGTCAACACCATGAGCCCCCGCTCGGCGGTGCGCATCGTCGCCGAGGCCCTGGGCTACGCGCCCACCGAGATCAACGCCCTCGCCCAGCACGTGCCGCACCACGGCGACGCCGCCCGCCTGCGCGAGTACCTGGCGGGAGCCTGGCCGGAGCTGAAAGACTCGCCCCTGCAGGACTCCGCCCCG
>JAKAHF010000356.1 GCA_021815245.1 Actinomycetes bacterium | reverse complement strand
AGCCGCCTACGATGGTCATCGGGATCTCCTCGCGCTCCTGTTTGCGCAACAGCTTGCGCTTGTGCCGAGGGGGTCCCTTCACATGCCATCTTTCGGCGCGGGGCTGCCGCGAGGGGCTCGATGCCGATCACCGTAGGCGTCGCGCTCATAAGACCATGGCACCGTTCACCAGCATCATCGTGAGGGCGCCCGCGTGCCGCCGCATCGATGTCGGCGACCGGGGCCTGTGTATGCTCCTCGCGGGAGGTTGACGTGCGCATCTCGACTCGTTCGGGACTCAGTATCGACCGCGCCGAGGAGCGCATGCTCGGCTTCCTGGCGGAGCAATGGGCGTATTGACGGCCTGACAGACGTCGACCCGAACCACATCACGGTCAACGACGTGCTCAGCGCCATGATGATGAACGCGTACAGCTTCGGAGTCGCCGCGGCGCAACTCCGCGACATCCATCACGGCCTCGTGCAGGCGTGCAATCCCATGCTCTCGGACATTCCGGTCGGCGCTGACCTGCGCATCGACGATCCGGAACTCGCCCGACTCGGGCACCTGCGGCAGGCTGCGGTGAGAGTCCGCGGCGTGCTGCTTCCGGTGGCCACCAAAGTGCTCCATCGGAAGCGTCGGCAGCTCATCCCGATCCCAGATAACGTCCTTATCGAGCACTACCTCGACGCGACCGGCGCACGGCGTCTGCGTGATCGAAGCCAGGACAAACGACGGGCGGCCGAGGTCGCCGTGCACGTCCTGCGGGCGTTCCGGGACGATCTCTTCGGCTGCAAGGACGAGCCCGCGGCCCTGAGCGCGGTGACGGCCGACGCCGGCTATCCTCGGTCCGCTGCGCCTCCTTGAGCTTCTGGTTTGGACCGAGAAGGAGCCGCGAGGCTACTACCGTGGCATCGCCAGCGATCGCGGGATGATCAAATGACCCTGATCCTTACCGCAATCACTCCGGAACACATCGTGCAGGTCTCGGACATGAAGCTGACCCTCCCGACCGGGGAGGTCGCGGACGACCACGCCGCCAAGATGGTGCTCTGGTGCGGGAGGACCTTGGTCGCCTACACCGGACTCGCCTGTATTCACGCGACCCGGACCGACGTGTGGCTGGCCGAGGTGCTAGCGCAGGCCGTCTCATTCGAGAACGGCGTGCGCCGAATCAGACAGCGCTTGACGGCGACACTGGCAGGCGACAGACACCTAGAGGTCATGCTGGCCGGCTGGGTCAAGACCGAGCCCGATGGAGACTGCAAGCCCGTCGTGGCCGAGGTCTCCAACGTCCGTGACTGGGATTGGTCACACCCGCCACGGCGGTACTTCGAGTCGACGACCAGGCTCGTACCCAGCCATGCGGTTGGCCATCTCGGGCAGCCCCTGTTGGCTGAGGTGGAGTGTGTGCTGGCGGATCGGCTGGCCGCGAGCGGGGACCATCCGGCAGTCATGGCAAACGCAATGGTGGAAGCGGTGCGATCTCTAGCCGAGGTGAACAGGCGAGTCGGAAGGGCGTTGCTGGTGGGGTCCGTGCCGCGCGCGGCAGTCCCGGTGGACGCGACCGTGAGCCTCGGATACGTGGATTGGTCCCGCGGCATGTTTCTCCACGTTCCCGAGCGCTCGGACGATCCGATTGTGTACGGCCCTGACGTTGTGTGTCACGGTGCAGTGATGGCTGGCGTTCGGGTGATGGCCGGCGACGGGGAGTCACTCCCGCCGTTCATCCTCAACTATCCCTGTTCGTAGGTGCTCAGACGGATGCTGGAATGCGCCATCGAACCACACAGGCCCGACCACCATGGCGACGGGACGATACGGCGAACTGGACGCTTGACATCGATAGATCGCTGGCGGCCGAGAGCGGTTCGGTGGTGGGTGCCGAGGTCGGAGAAACCGTCGCCAGCGTGGTTGGTGCCGGCGCGGGTGGCGTTGCCGGCAAGGGCGTCACCAACCGTCCGGCGCTCACCACGGGACGCGGGCTCAACGTGCCCGAGCCGCAGGCCTCCCACAGCACCATCGCCGCGGCCAGGGCTCCCGCGGAGTGCAGGAGGCGGCGGCGGGAGAGGAGGCCGGGGACAGGGATAGACGCGCGGTCGCCGTCCATCGCTGGTCTCCATGCTGTCGGCCAGCCACGGGACGCCGACGCGATCATGATCCGTGAGCTACCCACTCGCAAGCATGAGGCTTCGCGGTGGGTCGTTCGCGCCAACGGAGTATCGGGAACCGGGAGGCGATGGCGAGTAGACTAGCGTCCGAATGCCCGACCCGATACGACCGGCGGGGACGGCCCGGCCGCGAGCCATGCTCCGCACGAATCACGCGCTGACGCGGCGCTGCCCTTTCGGGACGAGGCCGCTTGACCCCATGATTATGCTGCTTGACCAGCATCACCGTCGTCCAAATGGCCAGCCGGAGGTTACCCGTCATGCCGGACCTCGCGAGCTCAGGATCGATCCGTGATCCTCTCTACGGATACATCGAGTATTCAGAATTCGAGCGGCGAATCATTGACGAGCCGCTCTTCCAGCGTCTCCGGCACATCAGCCAGAACGGCCTCATCCAGCTGACCTATCCCAGCAACCGGACAGCTCGCTTCGCCCACAGCCTAGGGACGATGCACGTTGGTGGCGAGTACCTGTTGCGTGCGCTCCGCAGTTCGGATCCGGACACCGTGGATTCGTTCTTGTGGCTGGCGAGCGTACTCATACGGGACGTACTCGTCGGGGAGCTGAGAGCGACCCCGGCGGCCGTCGCGAGAAGCATGGTCACGTCAAGCGACCCGTTCTACCGGTACCATGAGATCGACTTCACGGATGAGCGGCTCGTTCGCCCCCCTTTTGGCGCAAGTCATGCCCATGGCGAGTCCGAACCAACCCAGGCATTCGTGAAGGCGGTGCTGCTCCAATCCCTGCGGCTGGCATGTGTCGTGCATGACATCGGCCACTTCCCGTTCAGCCATGCGACGGAGTACGCGCTCGAGGCTCTCGTAGCAGTGCCCACGGACGACGAAGGACGTCGCAAGTTCCAAGACACAATGCGTCTGCTGCGAAGTCAATCTGGTGGCCTCCACCTCCACGAAGCCGCGGGCCTAAAGGTCCTCAAGCACTTCTTCCTCCTCAAGGACGATGACGCGGGTCATGAGCAGACGTTCCGTGCGCTCTGCCTGACGCTTGCTGAAGCCATTGCCAAGGGTGACGCCGGGACGGATGGAGAGACCAGGTGGCGAACACACGCGACTGTGCTCCGCCCGCTTCACGAACTAGTAAGCGGGGACGTTGACGCCGACCGCTCTGATTGGGTGCAGCGCGACGCGTACGCGAGCAACTTCGAGTTCACATTCGACTTCAAGCGCCTCTCGGACTCGTTCCGCCTCGTGCAAACAGGCGCGTCAGGCACGGAGGGAGAAGCCGCGGGCTCGCCTCAGAGGTACTCGTTCCGACCGAGTGTCACCGCACTAAGCGCTGTTGAATCGTTCTTCCTCGCTAGGTACCGCATCTACCTCTGGATGATCCAACAGAAGAATGTCGCCCGGACGGACCTCTGTCTTCAGCGGGCGCTTCATGAACTGTTCGATCTGTACTTCAAGAACACTCAACCAGGGACTCTCGAAGCAAGGGTATGTCGGCTGCTCGGGGAGCTGAAGTTCGACCGCCTCTGGAGCCCATTCGCAGAGGACGAGGTCGACCTCGATGGCTACGCGACGACCGATGAAGTCTGGCTCACGTCTCTGTTCAGGGAGGTGCTGGCATCGCTTGAGGAGCGCCCAAAGGGCGCGGATCCCGTGGAGCTGGGTCCCAATCTCGCCCGTTTGCGTACCTACTTGCGCTTTCTCGTCTGGCGCAACAAGGACGACGTAGTCGCTCTGTGGCGAGGTCCAGATGACTATCTGATCGTGGCCGAGGCTTTCCGCGAGAAGGCTACGCAGCTGCGCGAGTCCTATGCGCTGTTCTTCAACCGCCCGGCAAATCAGGCTCTCTTGGGC